>CANIHL010000001.1 GCA_947467375.1 Acidimicrobiaceae bacterium
CCCGTCGTGAGGTAAACGGTTCTTCGACAGAACCTAGAGAGCGGACGGAGAGCAAAAATGCCAAAGCACGTGTTCGTGACAGGTGGCGTTGCTAGCTCCCTTGGAAAAGGTTTGACCGCTTCATCACTTGGAAGATTGTTGAAGATGCGTGGGTTGCGTGTCACCATGCAAAAACTAGATCCGTACATCAACGTCGATCCGGGAACAATGAATCCATTCGAACACGGTGAAGTTTTTGTTACCGATGATGGTGGAGAGACTGACTTAGACCTCGGTCACTACGAGCGCTTCATCGATGAGAATCTGTCTCGCTCTTCGAATGCAACAACTGGAAGCATCTATCAAGCAGTTCTTGCCGCAGAACGCAGAGGCGATTACCTCGGACGGACCGTTCAAGTTATCCCTCATGTGACAGATGAGATTCGTCGCCGAATTAAGCGCCTTGCAACCGAAGATGTCGACGTGGTCATTACCGAAATTGGCGGCACTGTTGGAGACATCGAGATTCTGCCGTTTTTGGAAGCCGTACGTCAGTTCCGTAATGAAGTTGGTCGTGACAATGTCTGTTACGTGCACGTCACATTGGTTCCATTTATCGGTCCGAGCGGCGAACAAAAGACGAAACCAACGCAACACAGCGTGACCGAGCTCCGTTCGCGCGGAATTCAACCAGACATCATTGTGTGCCGAAGCGATGAACCAATTAGCGATCAGCTCAAGCGCAAGATTTCGAATCAGTGCGACGTGGAACAAAAGAACGTCATCAACGCTGCCGATGCGCGCAACATTTACGAGCTGCCACTCATCCTTCACGATGAAGGTCTTGACACGCAGATCTGTGAAGTGTTGCGCATTGATGCACCACTCGACCTCACCCCATGGCGAGAAGTTGTCGCCCGTGTTGAAGCAAGTACTGCACCAGTTCGAATTGGCCTGATCGGAAAATATGTTGAGTTGCATGACGCCTATCTGTCAGTTGTTGAAAGTTTGAAACACGCTGGATTCCATCACGCAGCCAATGTCGAAGTGGTGTGGATTCAGGCAGAAAATGTTGAAGGATTGCTTGCCGAAGAACAATTGGCAACGCTCGATGGCATCGTGATTCCGGGAGGCTTTGGATCCCGTGGAGTGGAAGGCAAAATTCGTGCAGCAGAGTTTGCGCGCGAGCACGGAGTTCCATGTCTTGGTCTGTGCTTGGGAATGCAAGTCATGACCATCGAATTTGCTCGACACGTGCTTGGTCTCACCGACGCGCACTCAACTGAGTTCGATCCAACAACGCAAAACCCGGTTATCGACCTGATGGTCGACCAGCGTGATGTGACCGACATGGGCGGAACGATGCGCCTTGGTGCCTATTACGCGCAACTTGAACCAGGTACAAAAGTTGCCGCCGCATATGGCGAAGCTGTTGTCAGCGAGCGCCATCGCCATCGCTATGAATTCAACTCGTCGTATCGTGCCCGATTCGAAGAATCAGGTTTTGTGTGCAGCGGCTCATCGCCAGACCGCAGGCTTGTGGAGTTCATCGAGCTTTCCGATCACCCGTTTTGGGTTGGTACACAGGCGCATCCTGAATTCAAGAGTCGTCCAGATCGACCTCACCCGTTGTTCCGCGAACTGATTGGCGCGTCATTGCTACACCGTGTGGTGCGATTGCAAAACTCCCCAGCAGTTGCAGAGCCAACTGCGGCTCCATCAATTAGCGCTTAACGAGTTGACGATGTCGTCGCTGACATACAGCGAGCGTTTTCTCACCTGGATGACCATTGAGCAGGGAAGGTCTCCGCGCACCATTGAGGCTTATCGTCGTGATCTGCTTCGCTACGAGACGTTTCTAGCCTCTAGTAGTAACGATGTGTTGTCTGCTCAATCACCAAACATTGAGCAATTCATTGCTTCCTTGCGCGCAGAAGGCAAGGCTGCAAAAAGCGTTGCTCGAATGTATGCCGCTGTGAGGATGATGCATCGATACCTGGTTGAAGAACGTTTACGACCCGACAACCCAACTTCCGGTGTTGATGGTGTGAAAGTACCGAGTGGTATTCCTAAAGCGCTCAGTGAAGATGATGTGTCACGGATTTTGGCTGCTGCAACCGGTGTGGATTCCTTCGCGCTTCGCGACAGGGCGCTCCTCGAATTCCTGTATGCGACTGGGGCGCGAATTTCCGAAGCATGCGGGCTGTCGCTTTCCGATTTAGACATGGAGTCTCAATTGGTGCGCCTCTTTGGTAAGGGCTCGAAGGAACGCATCGTGCCCTTTGGCAGTCATGCAAAAGCCGCATTGGAGGAATGGCTCGGTGCGGGTGGAAGGACCATGTTGGTTCCTGAACAATGGGCCAAGCGCGACTATGCCGACGCGGTATTTCTCGGTGCGCGTGGAACGAGGATTAGCCGACAGGCTGCGTGGGGAATTGTGCGCAAGTACGCACGAATTGCTGAGCTGGGCGATGAGATTTCACCGCATGTGCTGCGCCATTCGTGCGCCACTCACATGTTGGTCCATGGTGCCGACCTGCGCATTGTGCAGGAACTTTTGGGTCACGCATCAGTGAGTACGACCCAGGTGTATACCCGTGTCGATAATGAAGTGTTGTTCGATATGTACAAGGAATCGCATCCTCGTGCACGAATTGGCTTTGCTGGTTCGAAATCATGAGCCACGTGGCTCACCTCGCCAAACGGTTCGTGTCGTCGTTTTCACGCAGAGATGTGTCCGATGCAGAACTCAAGATGGTTCGATCCACGCTTTCAGCAGGTGAATGTGAAATGTGGATTCGGTTCAACAAGGCAGATCGCCGCCACAGCGTTGAAGTTGCTAACAGATTCGTTGCTCTGCGTCCCGGTGCTACTCGTAACGAAATTGCGGGTGTGCTGCTGCACGACATCGGAAAGATAGCCAGCAACCTTTCTACATTCCAGCGCGTTGTTGCCACCATCGTGGGCCCACGAACTAAGCGGTTTTCTTTGTATCACCAACACGAAGAGATCGGTGTCGACATGCTTCGCCAAGCAGGGTCGCACAGCGAAGTGATCGCAATTATTAATCAAACTTGCAATGCAGATGTAACTGCAGCGTTTTTAGCTGCCGACAATATTTAGCGCGGGTAGAAACCAATTGCGTTGTGCGCTCTAGCAAGAGTTGCCTGTGCAACGGTGCCTGCTTTTTCCGCACCAATGCGCAGCAGACGACCGAGTTCGGCCTTGTCATTCATGAGTTCTGTGTAACGCGACTGAATTGGCGTGAGCATTGCAGCAACGGCAGCGCCACAGTCGCTCTTCAACGCACCGTATTGTGTGTACTGATCAGCGAGTTGCTGCGGGGTGGTTCCAGTTACTGCACTCAAAATATCGAGCAAGTTCGCGATACCTGGTTTAGCTTCTCGGTCGTAGCGAACATCGTTCTTTGAGTCGGTGACTGCTCGCTTGAATTTCTTTTCGATTGCCGACGGTGCATCGAGTAGATATACGCATCCTGCATCGGTCTCTGACGACTTTGACATTTTTGAAGTGGGATCGAGCAAGTCCATTACGCGTGCACCAGCAGGAGGCGTTACTGCCTTGGGCAAGACAAACGTTTCACCAAAACGATGATTGAAACGAACGGCGATATCTCGAGTGATTTCAATATGTTGACGCTGATCATCACCAACAGGAACCTCGGCTGCGTCGTACAGCAAGATGTCTGCCGCCTGCAATGCGGGGTAGGTAAAGAGACCGGCTGAAACGAAGTCGGCCTCACGTTTGGCGGACTTGTCTTTGAATTGGGTCATTCTGCTGAGTTCGCCGAAGCTCACGGTGCATTCCATGATCCAACCCAATTGTGAGTGCTCGGGGACATGGGATTGAACAAATACCGTGGCAACCTCTGGGTCTAGCCCGACCGCAAACAGCATGGCTGCAAGCTCGACTGTGTTCTTGCCAAGTACGCCAGGTTTGTCGGTAATGGTGAGGGCGTGCAGGTCAACAATTCCGTGGAAGACGTCATTGGCATGTTGGCCTGAAACCCAATTGCGCAGAGCGCCAAGGTAGTTGCCTAAATGAACGTCGCCAGTTGGCTGAATGCAGGAAAGTACGCGAGCCACGGTGCAACGCTAGTCCAAGCAGCACAACGGGCTCAGGACATTTCGGTCTAGTGAACTATTCTGTCGGCATGGCATTTGAGGTAGCTACCCCCGTTTATGACGGTCCGTTCGACCTCCTGTTGCATCTCATTTTGAAAGAGGAAGTAGATATCCATGAGGTCTCGCTGACCCGCATTGTCGAGGCCTACCTAGAAGAGATCCAGCGTATGCAGATGCTTGATCTCGATGTGGCGACAGAATTCCTGCTCATTGCATCCACCCTGGTCGAACTGAAAACTCGTCGCTTGCTTCCTGGTCGCGAAGACATGGACTTGGATGAAGAGTTGGCACTGTGGTCTGAGCGCGATCTCTTGCTGGCGCGACTTCTCGATTGCAAAACGTTCAAAGATGTTGCCTCGGTGTTCAGTCAACTTACCGAGCGTGCGAGCCTTAGCTTTCCTCGTCGTTCGGGCCCTGATGAGCGCTTTGCCGATTTGCTGCCCGACATGCTCGACGGTGTGACGCCGGTTCGTTTGCAACGCGCGTATTTGCGCGTGACGCAGCCGAAGCCACCAACGTCAATTGATCTATTCCACGTTGCTCCAATTCGTGCCAGCGTTGCCGATGCACTGATGGAGATGTTGGATACTTTGCCTAAGTTGGGCAAGGTCACGTTCAGACAAATTACTGAAGCTATTTATGATCGCATCGAAGTCGTGGTGCGCTTTCTCGCCATTCTTGAGTTGTACAAGCAGGGCAGAGTAACGCTCGAGCAGTCAGATCGTTTCGGCGAAATTGAAGTGCAATGGATTGCCGGCGATGACACAGGGTTTGAAGCCGTTCTGCAAATTGATGATTACGAAGGATGACAAAGAGGATTTCATGACTGAAGAAAATATCTCTGCAGAATCGGTACGCGCACTGGAAGCAATTTTGCTTGTGGCGATGGAGCCTGTCGACCCGACACTGCTTTCTCAACTCCTTGAAATTTCAGTTGCATCGATCGAAGGACTCTGCGAGCGCCTTGCAGCAGCTTATGAAGAAGCTGGACATGGCTTTCAACTTGTGAAGGTTGCGGGAGGGTAT
Source organism: Acidimicrobiaceae bacterium (assembly GCA_947467375.1). Lineage (GTDB taxonomy): Bacteria > Actinomycetota > Acidimicrobiia > Acidimicrobiales > Ilumatobacteraceae > UBA3006. The sequence goes on from CANIHL010000001.1 coordinate 5,151, forward strand.
CGATTTCAGTCGCATCACGATGTGGCTTCATACGTTGAACGCTTTGTTCTCGACAGCCAACAGGCACGTATTTCATCTGCAGCACTCGAGACGCTTGCGATCATTGCCTATAAGCAACCCATCTCCCGTGGACAAGTTGCAGCGATTCGCGGTGTCGATCCAGATGCGGTGATGCGCACGCTGCAAGCACGTGGATACATCACGGAAATGTCGCGCGATGATGGTCCTGGTCAAGCCGTGCTATTTGGAACCACGTCATTATTTCTTGAGCGATTGGGCATTGAATCTTTGTCTGCCTTACCACCGATTGCCGATTTTGTTCCCGATGCTGCTGTGGTTGAAGCACTTGAGCATGGTTTGCGAATCGTGCCACAAACAGAATGAACGATGACGGGGAACGTCTGCAGAAAGTGCTTGCCCAACGTGGGTGGGGAAGTCGAAGAGCTTGTGAAGAAATCATTGCCGAAGGTCGAGTGACCGTGAATGGCGAAGTTGCAATACTTGGCCGACGAGTTGACGTTGAAGTAGACATCGTGGAAATCGATGGAGCGCCAGTCGGTGTTCGTCCAGACTTGGTGTATTACCTGCTAAACAAACCAGTTGATGTCATCAGTACAGCAATTGACACACACGATAGAGAGACTGTGGTGGAACTCGTCCCTGCCGAGCCACGCGTGTATCCGGTTGGACGCTTAGATGGTGATTCAGAAGGATTGCTGCTGCTCACCAATGACGGCGAGCTAACGAATCGAATTACGCATCCGAAGTATGGTCTCGAAAAGGAGTATCTGGTCCAAGTTGATATCAGTTCGGCTGATGTCAGCGATGTTGCAATACACCGCATGCGCAATGGAATCGAACTCGATGACGGTGTGACAGCACCAGCAGAAGTGAGCAGGCTGCAAGAAGGTGTGCTCAAAATGGTGATTCACGAGGGGAAAAACCGACAAATACGACGCATGTGTGAATCCGTTGGCTATCCAGTGATACGTCTCGTTCGTACGCGCATCGGGCCGATTATGGACAAGAAACTTCGACCGGGCGAGTGGCGCAACCTCACGCAAGCCGAGGTCAAACTATTAATAGAGGCAGTCACCGAGTAGTGCTCGGGTACGATATTTCTCTGTGAAACAGCGACGAGCAAATATTTTTGGGCTTGGGCTGATTGGCGGCTCGCTTGCCGCTGCGCTTACTGCACGCGGTTGGCATGTCACCGGAAACGATGTGCGGTCTGAGACAGAGGAAGAAGCACTCGCATTAGGGCTAATTGCCGCACGAGGCATTGATGCAGATGCAGAAGTATCGTTCGTCGCAACTCCCGTTTCATCGGTTACCGAGCAAGTACAGCGTGCACTCGCATCCACAACGGGATTAGTGACTGACGTTGGTGGGGTTAAGGCGCATATTGTTCGCGAAATCACCGACGCGCGTTTCGTCGCGGGTCATCCAATGGCTGGCAGCGAGCTCATTGGGTTAGCTGGTGCCGATGCTTCGTTGTTTGAGGGTGCGGTGTGGGTGCTTACGCCTACTCCAACTACGCCAGATGCGAACTTTGCTCAAGTCGCTCAGATCGTAAAAGAACTCGGCGCAGAATTTGTTGTGCTCAGCGCCGAACGCCACGATCAACTCGTTGCGATCGTCAGCCACTTGCCGCATCTCACTGCCGCAACGTTGATGTCGCTGGCTAATGATCATGCAGAAGAACATGTTGCTGTGTTGCGTTTGGCTGCAGGAGGTTTCAGAGACATGACGCGTGTGGCGTCTGGCCATCCGGCCATTTGGTTAGATGTGTGTAAAGAAAATCGTGAAGCAATTGTGGGCGCTCTCGATGGAATGATTAGTGGACTGCAGTCCATGCGCGCGATTGTGGATGAAGGTAGAACAGATGAGCTCTCCCAACGCTTGCAATCTGCGCGTGTTGCGCGTTCGAACCTTCCAGGTCGAGTTGGCAATTTGCTCGATGTTGTCGAAGTTCGCGTCCCAATTCCTGACCGTGCTGGTGCAGCTGCAGAAATATTCTCGCTAGCAGCCGAACTGGGTGTGAATACCGCAAACTTTGAAGTTGCTCACTCAGTTGAGGGCGACCGCGGAATATTGGTGTTGGTCATTGATCGCGCAAGCCAGGATGTGTTTAAGGGCGGTTTGATTGCTCGAGGGTTTCGACCGTCAATTCAACAACTGACATGAGCGACGGCCCAACTTATACAGTTGCATCGCTGGTATCGACGTTGAATGCAACGGTTCAAGTTCCAGGCTCAAAGAGTGTTGCAGCTCGTGCATTGGTGTGTGCTGCGATGGCATTGGGTGAGAGCACGGTTAGCAATTTGCCAAGTGGCGATGACACGGCATCGATGTTGAGTGGTCTTGCAACACTCGGAGCAAAGTTTGAAGTGCATGGCGATACGGCAAAGTTCAGATCTAGCTGGGATGTTGATCAGCTCGATCCGCTCGTGCTGGATGCCCGTTTGGCTGGAACTACTGCCCGTTTTCTCACGGCTGTCTCCGCGTTACGTCTCGGTGAAGTGGTGATCACTGGCGAGGAAGCGTTGCGTAAGCGTCCAATGGACGATCTTCATCAGGCTCTGTCAGACATTGGACTTGATGTTTCACCATTGAATGGAACTGGCATGTTGCCTGTGGCTGTAAAACGCGGAGCCCAAAAGAGTGAGCGCGTGATTATTCCTGCCACAACATCCAGCCAATTCACTACCGCGCTCATGCTCATTGCCCCAAAGTTGCCACAAGGTCTGTCCATAGTCACCGAAGGCGATGTGGTGTCGCAGTCGTATCTGGATATGACCGTTGGGGTTCAACGCAGTTTCGGGGTGGCGCCGGTTGAACAAGGGGAGCACGTCTTCCGCTACGCGTCGGGTGATTACGTGGGAACTCGATACGAAGTAGAACCCGATGCTTCGTCGGCGTCATATCCACTTGCCGCCGCAGCAATTGCTGGTGGTCGGGTCGTGGTCTCAGGGCTTGGTCGATCTTCGTTGCAAGGTGACTCACAATTTGTCGATGTTCTTGTCCGCATGGGCTGCTCTGTTGAGCGCAACGGCGACGACGTCGTCCTTTCTCGCGCGAAAGAAATTCCGTTACTGGGAGTCACGGTTGATATGCGCGACATGTCCGACTTGGTGCCAACCCTCGCGGTTGTTGCCGCTTTTGCGCAGACCGCAACAACAATCACTGGAGTTGGATTCATCCGCAAGAAAGAAAGCGACCGCATTAGCGACCTTGCCCATGAACTCCGTGCGCTCGGCGTCTCGGTGGATGAGCGCCAAGATGGACTTATCGTTCATCCGTCAACGACTCATGCTGGAAGCGTCGACACGCATCACGATCATCGTCTCGCTATGTCGCTTGCTCTCATCGGGCTTGTCACGCCCGGTGTCGTCATTAACGATCCAATGGTGGTGACGAAGAGTTGGCCAGAGTATTGGCAGATGCTGGGAGCCTTGAAATGAGTGTGCTTCGCCCAGACGGCATTGATGTAGCACTTGTCATACGACTGAGTCCAAAGCACCCTCGATTTGTTGAAATCCAACATCGACATCAATCCGCAATTGTCGAAGGCAATCCCAGCTACAAAGATCCAGCGTCAGGTCTTACCGTCATGACGTCCAAGTTTTTGGCAGATCGCGGGTATTGCTGTCTAAGTGGTTGTCGTCACTGCCCGTTTGAACAGGTGTGATGAACTAGATTGGCGGCAAGTATTCGCCAATAGCGAGGGAGAAATTTTGAGCGAGATCCGTGAAATCATGACCTGGGACCTTTTCGGAGTGGCAAGTCGTGAACTTGCAATCCAAGTAGCCGAAAGTGGTTATGAGCCAGACATCATTTTGGCAATCGCTCGTGGTGGATTGCTTTCTGCCGGTGCACTCGGATATGCGCTATCAGTGAAGAACACCTACACCATGAACGTCGAGTTCTACACAGGTGTTAACGAACGTTTGGCAGTTCCAATGATTCTTCCGCCGGTACCAAGCTTGGTTGACTTGAAAGATTCAAAAGTGCTGATCGTTGATGACGTCGCCGATACTGGACACACGTTGAAGCATGTGCTCGAATTCTGCAAGGGTCAACTCGCAGACACGCGCCTAGCAGTGTTGTATGAGAAGTCGCAATCAATAGTGAAATGCGACTACGTATGGAAGTACACCGACGAATGGATCAATTTCCCATGGAGCGATAAGGATCCAGTCGCCAAGCGTAAGTGGAGCGTCAAAGACGCCTGATATCAGCCTGCGTAGGTGATGTCTGGGTTCAAGAATTCGTTATTGACGATGTCGCTTGCTGCGATGTCGCCAATGTCTAGTCCTTGTTCGCGAAGCACTGGTGTCGCCTTGCCGATGAAGTCGTTCACGCGTGATTCTTCAAGGTCACCAAATGTTGGGGTGTCACCGTTGCCGATGAGTTTGAGATCACGTAACTGAGCGGCGCCGTTCGCCAAGTCTCCATCGGACTGTGTCCACCAACTGTCGAATGCAACCACAGCTGCCTTGATAATCGCATTTGCGCGATCTGGTGATGTGATGTAATCCAATTGAGCCTGCTGCATCATCGGAACAAGAACTTTCAAGCATGGGCTCAGCGCTTCCAGCCTGTCTGCACGAATAGCCATGTTTTGCGCATACGAGTTCCAGCCCAAATCGTGAATCAAGGTGTATGCAACATTCACCACTCCCGATTCCAAGTTTGCGTACTTGTATGGTTCTGAAGTTGCGAATCCTTGGTGCGCAGCATCATCAGTTGCAAGAAGCAAATTGCCCTTGTAGTTACTGTCAATCTGATCTTTAGACAGGATGCCTTGGGCTACGAAGTAACGCGCCCACGCAGGATCACCGTAGACGTAGACCGATTTCACTTCCTTGGCAACATCGCCCAAAGTTTGTGCGGTTGGGTGCTTTGCTGCATCCCACAACACCACTTGCGGATTGATGTTGAGCGCATTGAATACTGCAATGGTTGGAGCGTCGGCGAAACGAGTAATGGCAACATCGGTGCCCACGTATCCAAGCGTTATTGCATCGTCTGCATACATTGCCGTGACAACTGGAGTCTGAAGGAAAGGACCACCTGCTCGAATTTCCAGTTGAACTCCCTGGTCAACACCCTCGTAGGCGAGTGTTCCAATTGTTGCTCCGGTGTCTTTCGATGACGTTGCATCTGCACCCATCAATTCGTAAATTCCACCGTGTTCTGCTTCGGGGAACCAATCGGTTTGAACGACAACCTTTTCAGGACAAATTCCTGCGAGGGCTCCAGATTGTGGAACGGCTGGAGCAGAATTGCTCTCTCCAGAGCCGCCACACGAGGTGGAAATGAGAGCTACTGCGGTGACAGCACACGCAGAGCGAAGGACGGATGACAATTTCATAGGGTCTCCAGTTTGTAGTTGTGATTGCTCAGCGTGCGATTGAATCGTGCCATCTTCCGATGACGATCCGGTTTAACACACCGAAGCAAACAAAGAGCATAAGCCCTAATCCTGTGGCGAACAATGCTGTGATGAACATTGGCCCGGACAAATTATTAAGAAAGAAAAAGGTAATGAGTTGCCCAAGACCTGGGTCGCCTTTGGTGAAGAAGAAGTCGCCAACAATGGCGCCAATGACCGCAAGTCCAGCAGCAACCCGAAGCCCAGTAAAGATGGCAGGAGATGCGGCGGGAAGCTGCAATTTGCGGAGCACCACCCAGCGAGAGCTTCCTTGCAGACGGAATAGGTCGTGCAGGGAGGGATGTACCGACTGAATGCCGAACAGGGTGTTGGACACTATTGGGAAGATTGAGATGATGACGGTCACCGTGACGCGAGCGGTGAAATTGGCGCCAATGAGTCGAATCATCAATGGCACGATGGCGATAATCGGGGTCACTTGAAGGGCTATGAGGTGTGGCCACAGGGACCGCTCGATCCATTTGGCTTGGGCCATGGCGATACCGATCGTGATACCAATAATTGCCGATAACGCAAGTCCGGTGATTGCGGTACGAGTACTGATGAGCAGGGCAGTGAATATTCGTTGTCGAATCGGCCCGTGAAAATCTTCAAACAATCGATGTGGTGGCGGAATGATCATTGGCTTACCCGATGCGGGTGAGAAGTTGTTGTGCAGTGAGTACGCAACCAAGTACCACAGAGCGATGAACACGAGAAACACTGCGACTGGCCCAACAGCATTGAGAATGCGACGCTTCATAATGGCGACAACTCTCGCAACGATTGAGCAATCTCGCCAGACACGCGTGCAAATTCGGACGAGTAACGCAAGTCTTGATCGCGATGTTGCCCAAAAGGAATTTGGAATTCATTCACGATTGTTCCTGGTCGTGGAGACATGACCAGTACGCGATGAGAAAGAAAAACTGCCTCGGCAATTGAGTGCGTGACGAATAGCGAGCCTGCATTTCTGGTGCTGAGCATGTTTCGTAGTTCGATGTTCAATCGTTCACGAGAGAACTCGTCTAGCGCGGCGAAGGGTTCGTCAAACAAATACAAATCGGGTTCGCAAACCAAAGAGCGCGCAAGTGAAGTGCGCATTTTCATACCACCAGACAACTGGCGCGGAAGCTTGTCGGCGCTGTCAGCAAGACCAACGAGTTCAAGCACGGCTGAAGTACGTTGATCGATCGTCGGTTGATCAATTTTTTGCAGTTCCAGATTCAGCGAAACATTTTTGCGCACTGTTCGCCACGGGAGAAGTGTCGAATCTTGAAAGACAAACTGCACGGTTCCTGTGCGGTTGAGAGATCCCGAAGTTTGCCCAATGAGTCCACTTGCCATGCGCAGCAGTGTGGACTTTCCGCAACCGCTTGGGCCCACGATGGACACAAACTCTCCGGCGGACACGCTCACGCTGGTGTCCTGTAGTGCTTGGGTTCCGTCTGGGTAGATCAGGCCGGCAGAAGTAGATGAGAAAACAACGCTCACCAAATACCGCGTTCAATCATCACGTCTTTCAAAACCTGCGGTCGATCAGTCATGATTCCGTCTACACCGAGATCAAACAACACATTCATCTCGATTGGGTCATCAATCGTCCAGACGTGAACTTTGAGTCCCGACTGGTGAGCTTCTTCGACGAATTTCTTATCGGTAATGGTGAGCGGTCCTTGTTTATGGGGAACCTGCGCCGCATACGCGCCAGGAAAACTGCGAGCAGGTCCAACCCAGCTGCGTACTCGAAGCTTCGCGACTTCTCGCGGTCCGAGTGATGTGCATAATGCTGGTCCGAAAGTTTCGCGGAGTGTGGCGATGCGCTTATCGCTGAATGAACCTATGCACACGCGATCAAGAATTCCAGAACCGCGAAGGGCGGAAGTAAGTGGTAGTACGGCAGAGTCTGCCTTGCAGTCGATATTGACCATTGCTTCAGGCCAAGCATCAAATATTTCTTGCATCAAGGGAATGGGCTCTTGGCCATCAATCCGAAACTTTCTGACTTCGTCATAATTCATCTCGCTGATGACGCCGGGTTGGCCACAGGTTCGCATCAGATCGTCATCATGGAATGCCAGAAGTACACCGTCTTTGGTTGCGTGCACGTCTGTCTCGATGTAGCGGTATCCCAAATCCATTGCGCGTTGAAAAGCGGGCATGGTGTTTTCTGGAGCATCACTCGCGCCGCCGCGATGAGCGAAGGCGATTGGATTTGCGGATTGTACGAACGGGTGGGACATGGTGAAACTAAATGCTTCGTCCGGACTTAGCCCAGTATTCGTCTTTCAGTAGCCGCTTGTACAACTTGCCGGTTGGATGGCGCGGAAGCTCGTCGCGGAAGTCAACCGTGCGCGGGCACTTAAAGTCGGCGAGCGACTCTTTGCAATATGCAATGAGACGATTACTTAAATCATTCCGCTCCGCATCGGTTGTTGGCATGGAGAGCGGTTGAACAACTGCCTTTACTTCTTCACCGAATTCGTCGTTGGGAACTCCGAAAACGGCAACATCAACAACCTCTGGGTGATTGACCAAAACATTTTCTGCTTCTTGTGGATAGATATTCACTCCACCAGAAATGATCATGTAGGCCTTGCGGTCTGTCAGATACAAAAACTTGTCGTCATCTAGGTATCCGATATCGCCAAGTGTTGACCAACCGCGTCCAAGAGGGTCACGAGATGCCTTTGTCTTTTCCGGATCGTTGTGGTATTCGAAATTTGCCGTGCTTTCGAAATACACCGTTCCGGTTTCACCAATAGCCAGGTCGGTGCCGTCGTCGTCAAGAATGTGGATGGTGGCATTCAGGGCAACGCCAACCGTTCCGGGGTGCGCGAGCCATTGCTCGGTATTGCAATACACGAATCCGTTTCCTTCGCTGCCTGCGTAGTACTCATGAATGACTGGTCCAAACCAATTAATCATCTGCCGCTTCACCTCGACTGGGCATGGAGCGGCGGCATGGAACACGCACGACAACGAAGACACGTCGTACTTGCTTCGAATTTCAGGTGCAAGTTTCAGCATGCGAACAAACATGGTCGGCACTGTTTGGGTATGGGTCACGTTGTACCGCTCGATGCATTGAAGAAAATCTTCAGCATCAAAGTGGTTCATCACCACAGAAGTTCCCCCAGTGCGATGCACCGACATATTCCAACGCAACGGTGCTGCGTGATACAGAGGTGCTGGAGATAAGTAAATGGTGTTTTCGTTGAATCCAAATAGAAACTGCCCAAGTCCTGTGAGTGCATTGGGTGTGCCTAGCGGGCTACGCGCAAATTGCAAACGCACGCCTTTTGGCCGACCCGTAGTGCCACTTGAATACAACATGTCGGTTCCGTCAATGCGTTCTTCGAGTGGTTCAGTTGAACTTTGCTCGAGCACGTCTTCGAAACTGTCATAGCCAGACACAGTTCCATCAATCATCAGACGAAGATGGACGCTCGGCGTCGTATTCAGAATTTCTGTAGCCTGATCGGCTTTGTACTTAGACGTGATGTAAGCCTTTGCTCCACAGTCGTTCACGATGTAGGAGAGTTCATCCGAAGTGAGCCTGCTCGAGCACGCGGTGTACACAAGCCCTGCGTAATGACAGCCCCAGATGATCTCAAAAAAACGAGGATGATTCTCGATGCACAGTGCTACGTGATCGCCAACCTGAAGTCCGTTACTGCGCAACAGGTTGCTGATCTTGTTCGCCGAGTCATCAAGTTGCTTATAGGTCAAAATGGTGCCAGTTGCCGCATCGATGACGGCTGGCTTGTCTGGATTCAGTGCTGCATAATGTCCTGGAAACATGGTGGTAACGGTAGTCCGTGTTGTCGGCTCACGTCGTAAGCAGCAGTTTCTCTAGTTACAGTTCAGCCGTGCATTTTGAGCGTTTCACCGAACTGTTCAGCACTCGCGGTGAGATTGTGCCCCTGGACGAGGCGCTGGCGTTGATTGGGCATTTTGCAGATCCTTCGATTGACCCGATCATGGTGCTCGGAGAACTCGATCGATTGGCATCAACCATTTCGGCTACGAATGCTGTCGACTTCATGGCTGAACTTTTTGGCCCTTCCGGTTTCACTGGCAACACCGTTGAATATGACGATCCGAACAATTCAATACTTCACAACGTAATTGCACGACGTTTAGGAATTCCGATCACGCTCTGTGCCCTTGCCATCGAAGTGGGTAGGCGAGTAGACATTGACATTGTTGGCATCGGGATGCCAGGTCACTTTCTTTGCAGAACCGATGCACAACGAGACGTTGCCTTTTTTGATCCGTTCCATTCATCGCGACCACTTACCGCCGACCAATGTAAAAGCCTGTACGAAAATCTCACCCAGATCGACAACTGGAGTGCCGAGTTCCTAGAGCCTTCGAGTTCTAGGTTGATGGTCATTCGGGTGTTGAGCAATCTGAAGTCCATCTACCGACGGCGTTCCGATGTCGCCAATTTGCGCTGGGTGATGCGCCTCCGATCAGTTATTCCTGAAATTTCCGCAGGTGAATCCGCTGAATTTGCCCAACTCGTGCGCCGCTCCAATTAACCGTTGCTGTTGATTCTGAATTAGCGTTTCGGTTGTTCGGACGCGGGGAGTAGGAAAATATGGCATCAGAAGTATTGAGTTCAGAAGAAGCACAAGTCGCCGATCTCACTGATCAGCTCATTTCCCAGCATCCTCCAGCGTCTACTTCTGCGATCGCCTTTCTCGGTGCGCAATTTGATTTGGGTTTGGCTTGGGTGCATTTTCCAGTGGGACATGGTGGCTTAGGACTTACGCCAAAATTTCAGAAGATCGTGAACGAAAAAATTGCGCGTGCAGGCGGGCCTAATTCGTATGCACGAAATCCAATTGGTTACGGCATGTGCGGTCCAACGGTTGTCGAGTGGGGAACCGAAGAACAAAAGCGCAAGTATCTGCGACCGCTATTCACTGGTGAAGAAATATGGTGTCAACTCTTTTCTGAGCCTGGTTCGGGTTCCGACTTCGCCGGACTTTCAGCAAAGGGAGTAAAAGACGGCGACGAGTGGATCGTCAATGGTCAAAAAGTATGGACCACACTCGCGCATCTTTCAAAATGGGGTCTGTTGGTGGTTCGTACAGACGCCGAGGCAGTCAAGCATGCCGGGCTCACAGCTGTGGTTGTCGACATGCATGGCCCTGGTGTTGAAGTTCGCCCATTGCGGCAAATGACTGGTGAAGCAGAATTTAACGAGGTGTATTTCACTGACACACGAGTTCCAGTTTCGGAAACGCTTGGTAACGCCGGTGATGGTTGGCGAGTGAGTTTGACGACGTTGATGAATGAGCGCGTTGCTATTGGTGGAGCTATTCCGCAAAAAGGTTCGGGACCAATTCGTGAAGCAGTCAAGTTGTGGGAGAAATTGCCAGCAGATCGCAAAGATGCTGCCACTAAAGACAAGCTCATGAAGCTGTGGATTCGTTCCGAAATTGCACGACTCACCAATATTCGAGCCGGGCAGAACAGAAAAGTTGGAGTTCCTGGACCAGAGGGTTCAATTGGGAAAATGGCAAGTGCTGAACTCAACAAGGAGACGTACGAACTGTGCATCGAACTCCTTGGCGCCGAAGGCATGTTGTATGGAAGCTATGAAATGGTTCGCCCAGATACCGCGATGAGTTTTGATTCGTTGCCAAAGGCGTTCTTGCGTGCACGTGCGAACAGCATTGAAGGCGGTACGTCAGAGGTGATGCGCAATATTTTGGGTGAACGCGTGCTCGGTCTTCCTGGAGATGTGCGTGTAGACCGCGAAATGCCTTGGAGTAAAGTTCCGCGCAACTAATTAGTCAAGTGACGAAAGTACGTCACTGGCACTAACCAATCGATCATCCACGCTTGTTGCTGACGAAATGGATGCGCCGATCATTGTCAAAGCTGCGTTTTCGATGCCTGATTGCAGTTGGCGAATGTTGCGTGGGGGAGGAAAGTATTCCTCTTCACGAGTAATTCGAATCTCCTCTACGCCATTAACTGGATTGAGAAACGCGAGTACTTCGTTAACGAGATCTTCGGGGGCTGACGCGCCTGCAGTAACGCCGACTACGCCGTGAAGCGTTCGAGGAAGTTCATCCACGCTATTGATGCGATACACATATTCGCATCCTTCGTCACGTGCGAGCTTCTCTAGCGCTCGAGTATTTGAAGAATTAGCCGAACCGATAACAATGACCGAGTCGCACTGAGCGGCAATTTGCAACAGCGCACTTTGACGATTGGTTGTCGCAAAACATAAATCACTCTTGCCTGGTGACCAGACTGACGGATATTTCACTTTTACCGCGTCTGCAATTCCTGCCCAATCACGATGTGAAAGTGTCGTTTGTGCAAGTAGTGCAACGGGCTCAGAAAAATTTGGCAATGCATGTACTTCATCCATCGATTCAACTCGAGAAATTGAATCTGGCGCAACAGCCATTGTGCCAACAGCTTCCTCGTGGCCTTCGTGTCCTACATACACAATTCGGTAACCCTTGCCTGCACGAACTCGTACTTCGTGGTGCACCTTGGTAACCAGAGGACACACAGAATCAACTACGTAGCTGCCGCGTTGACGAGCCATTTCGACAACCTGAGGAGCAGATCCGTGGGCAGAAAGCATGATGGGCATGCCGATTGGTACTTCTGAAATATCGTCAACGAAAATGACACCGAGTGCTAGGAAGCGATCGACCACGGCACGGTTGTGAACAATTTCGTGATAGCAGTAAACGGGCGCTGGAAACGTGCGCACCATCCACGCAAGTGCTTTAATTGCCATTTCAACTCCCGCGCAAAATCCGCGTGGCGCAGCAAGCAGGACACGGTCAACGTTAAGTGCGGTTTCGGGAGGTTTTTGCATCGAGAAACACAATACTGCAGCGATTTTCAGGGCCATGAGTTCAGACCATTGTTTCAACGGCGACAGTACAATGAACGGGTGACAACCGAACTGGAAAACGAAATTCCTTCGACTCTTCCAACAGTGGTCATTGTTGGAAGACCTAACGTTGGCAAGAGCACGCTGTTCAACCGTTTTATGGGTTCGCAGGTGGCAATTGTTGAGGACCAGCCAGGGATCACACGCGATCGATTTGAGCGCGAAGTGGAATGGACCGGCAAGAAGTTCAATTTGGTTGACACGGGTGGCTGGATGCCTGGTGGATCAGAACTCGACGTCAAAGTCAGTCGCCAGGTTGAAGAGGCTGCAAAGTCGGCCAGTTTGGTGCTGTTTGTCGTTGATACCGCCATCGGCGTCACTGATGATGATGAGCAGATTGGTCTGTGGCTTCGCCGTTTGGCTTGCCCAGTCATTGTGGTGAGTAACAAAATCGATTCGGATAAGCGTGAGGCCGATCGTTGGGACTTCCTGAAGCTGGGGTTCGGCGATCCGGTTCCAGTATCTGCTCTGCATGGTCGTAAATCGGGCGACCTACTCGACATGATTCTGGAAATTGTTGAAGCACCAGACGTAGTCGAAGAAGTTGTCCTTCCACGCGGAGTTTCTGGAATTCCACGCGTGTCAATCGTTGGGCGTCCAAACGTTGGCAAGAGCACGCTGTTCAATCGTTTGGTCGGCGAAGACCGTTCCATCACTCATGACATGGCGGGAACAACGCGCGATGCGATTGACACAGAGGTCGACACGCCAGATGGCCCAATAGTTTTCGTAGATACGGCTGGAATGCGTCGTAAGAGCCAGGTTGATGAATCTGCCGAGTATTACTCATTCGTTCGTGCATTGCGTGCAGTTGATGAATCCGACGTTGCATTGTTGGTGATCGACGCTCAAGAGGGAATTACCAACCAAGATCAACGACTTGCTGAGCGTATTGACGCTGCAGGTTGTCCGGTGATCGTGGTTCTCAATAAGTGGGAAACACTCGATGCAGACGGTCGCGAGCGCATCGATACCGAAATGACGAGGAAGTTGTACTTCATCGGCGATGCACCAGTGTTGAAACTCTCAGCACTCACGGGCAAGGGCGTTCATCGCTTGTTGCCGATCTTGCAAGAATGCATTGCGGATTACCACAAGCGTGTTCCGACAAAAGATGTCAACCGAGTCATCGCAGAAGCTCAGCAAAAACAGCCTGCTGGCGCTGGTGCGCGTGTGTTGTACGCGCTTCAGGGAGCAAATGACCCACCGACATTCACCTTGTTTGTTAACCGCGAATTGCCGCAGCACTACCTGCGTTACCTTGAGCGTTCAATTCGTGAGAAGTTTGAATTCGGAAGTACGCCAATTAAGTTGCGAGTTCGCAAGCGATCGGACTGAAGCAGGCCGATATGCCGTGGTGTGAACCATGCTCAAAGTATTTCGCACCAAGTGCGGTGTCGGACGATGGTCGCTGCCCAAATTGTTCAACCGAAATTGAAGTGGCATCGGCTCACGGCACCATTACCGCGAAGAACCTGGATCTCAAAAAACTCGCTGGAACAGACGGCGAAGAAGATTTTCCACTGCCATGGCACTTCAAATTGTTGGTTGGAGCTCTCGTGATGTATTTGTCGTGGAGAGTCATCGACCTGTTCCGTTAGGCTCGGCTACATACGGGCTGTAGCGCAGCTTGGTTAGCGCGCTTGTCTGGGGGACAAGAGGTCGTGGGTTCAAATCCCGCCAGCCCGACCAGATTTGTACTGGTTAGACACTCACCATTACAAGCGATGCGGCAGCAAGAACCATTCCCACAGCTTGCGATTTGTGTAAACGCTCGTGATCAATCGTCATCGCCAGTACAACGGTTGACACGGGGTACAGCGCAACGATGACAGAAACAATCGACATCATCCCCGTGTGAGTCGCAAGCAAGTACAGACCATTTGCTGACGTATCGAGAATGCCAGCAGCCAGTGCAAAACCGATCGCCTTTTTCGGAACAGAAATTCTTCGGGTTTGAAATAACGCAATAGCTGCAACAGTTGGAACGCTGATAATGCGCTGTCCAAACAGTGGCCAAATTCCATGATCATGACTTGCATTGGCCATGCAGACGAAGATCATGCCGAATCCAAAACCTGCGGCAATCGCCAACCAAATTGCATCGATTGAAGTAGGCAGATCATGTTTGTCAAGCACATCTCCAACAAGAGCGACCGCAACCACTGCGAGTGCAATACCAAACCACGCAAGTGGTTCTGGACGTTCACCCTGAATGAATCCTGCAATAACAGGAACCGATAAACCAATGACCGCCGTAATCGGGGCAATGACGGTCATCGAACCTTTCGACATTGCTTGATAAAACGCCACGAGGGCAATGGCTCCACCGAATCCACCTCCAGCCGTCCACAGCCAGCTTTCTAATGGTGGAAGAGATGACCGGAAGAGCAACAGGTACGCAGAAATGATCACCAGTGCTGCGGCTTGACCCGTGAATGTGATCGCAGCCGAATTCGCTAAACGAGCTCCGCGGCTTCCCGAATAGTCAGCAACCCCGTAGAACATGGCGGCAGTGAGCGCAAACAACAACGTCATATAGCGTGGAGGTGTGATTGGGCTCGGAACATTGATTAATACTGCCACAGTGGTTGTTGGTGGCACGGTTGGTATTGCAATGGGCGACAAAATTCCCGAACGAGTACGCACCATTGTTGTTCAAGTTATTGGAATGCTCACGATTGGTTTAGGACTGAGCGACTTGCTCAAAACTCACAACATGGTGTTTCCACTTCTCGGAATGGTGTTCGGCGCTGTCATCGGTGAGGTTCTGCGTATCGAAGATCGGCTCGAGGGCATTGGCGAAATAATTCGCCAGCGCTTTGCAAAGCGCCAAGATCCTGGTCCGTTCATTTCCGGTTTCGTGACTGCATCTTTATTGTTCTGCATCGGTCCGTTAACGATTCTTGGAGCAATTCAAGATGCATCAGGTGCTACACCACAGCTGTACATCATTAAGGGAACCCTTGATGGTTTCATGAGCGTCATTTTCGGAGCAATCCATGGTGTTGGCGTGCTCTTTAGTGCTGTCAGCGTATTTATCGTGCAAGGAACGTTGACACTGTTTGGCACTCGTTTGGATTCATTGCTGAATGATCGAATGCGAATTGAGTTATTTGCCACTGGTGGTTTGGCAGTTATGGCTATTGGTCTCAACCTGCTTGAGATTAAGAAGATTCGTCTGGGATCACTGCTTCCTGGCCTGATCATCACCCCAATTTTGGTGAAACTTTTCGCAGACAGTACAGGATTGTTGAGATAGTCAAACATGTGTGGAAGATACGTGCGCAAAACTGGTGCGCAGGAAATAGCACATGCTTTCTCAGCTGTAGATAGCGAAAGACATCTTGCGCTCAATTTCAACATTTCGCCGACCAGTGATGTATTCGTGTTACGCGCTATTGACGGAGTGGTACGGCTTGACGTGATGTCGTGGGGGCTAGTAACCGTGTGGGCGAAGGATGTTTCGCGGGCCGCAAGTTTGATTAATGCAAGATCAGAATCTGTTGCGGAGAAACCATCCTTTCGGAATCTCATCAGCAGACATCGTTGTGTGATGCCAATGAATGCCTATTACGAATGGAAGCCGATGAAGGCTGCTGGTAAGCCAATGAAGCAACCGTTCGCCTTTTTCCCGGGAGTTGGTTCCGGTTACGACCATGAATCCCATTTTGCTGTTGCATCACTGTGGTCAACGTGGCGTGACAGTGAGGGCAACGAACTCAATACCTGCGTGGCCTAAACTACCGAGGCCAACGAACGGGTATCTCAGGTTCATAACAGGATGCCTGTATTGCTGACAAAGGATGGAATTTCGCAGTGGCTGTCAGACGATGTCGTTGCGCCATTGCATCTAGCAAACGGAATTCCAGATGCTGCAGTTGACTACGTTCCTGTATCAACAGATGTGAACAATGCGCGAAATCATGGCTCGCATCTGCTCGATGCGATCACGCTGCCAGAGGAGACGCCCGAAACCTTGTTCTAGGCGAGTGCCGCAGTAATACTTGCAGCGACTGCAGCAAGATCGCTGAAGTCAACACTTGCGGCTGCGTTATCAAATGACACATCGGCGATTGTCGTGGCAGGAATGACATGCAGGTGGCAGTGTGGCACTTCGAATCCAGCGATGATCAACGCAACACGATCACAGTGAAGAACCTGCTTCTGTGCCTCGGCAATTTGCTTGGCAACGGCAAAGCAATGTTGAGAGATGTCATCTGGCAAATCTGTCCATTGATCTATTTCAACACGTGGAACAACAAGGAGGTGTCCACGCGAAATGGGGTTAATGGTCATAAAAGCAACGCACACATCGTCGGTGTACACGAATGTGCCGGGCAATTCGCCTGCAATGATGCGAGTAAATATTGAAGCCATCGCTTTAACAGTACAACGATTCCTTGTATTGTCGCTGTGTGGATGACAACCAGGAGTCAATGTGGTCAGGGATGTTAAGTGTCCCCAACTTCATCACTTTGGCGCGTTTGTGTGTGCTTCCTGTGTTTCTGTACATGCTCTTTGCCAAGGACGAACGTGCTGGTGCGGCTCTGTTGCTTGGCGTGCTGGGAATGACCGACTGGGTTGACGGTTGGTTTGCGAGGAAGTTCAATCAGGTTTCACCATTTGGTGCAGTTTTCGATCCAACGGTAGATCGGTTGTTGTTTGTGGTGAGCGCGATCAGCGTGTTGATCGACGGCGCGGTGCCACGATGGTTCTGTATCGCCATCTTGGTTCGCGAGGTAGTCGTTGGTGCGATGATGGTGGGTGCCACGTTGTTGGGAATGGAGCGCTTTCCGGTTAGCAACAACGGCAAGTGGTACACGTTTTTGTTGATGATGGCGGTTCCGTTTTTGTTGCTCGCAGGAAGTTCGCACATCACGGCCGATTTTGGTCGGGTAGTAGGCTGGCTATGCGCTATTCCGGGTTTGGCTCTGTCGTATTACACCGCGGTGACGTACGTGCCGCTTGTGCGGACCAATCTTCGGAAGGGGAGAGCCGCCAAAAGGCTACGGTAGGGGTATGTCGTACGTGTTTTGTAATAGTTGCGGTCATCGCAACCCGCCACAATCGGGATTCTGTTCAGCGTGCGGTTCGGTGCTCGATTTACCAGATGAGCGAACCATTGTTCTAGCAAAAGTTGATCGACTGCAAGATGCACCTGGTGATGCGGACAATGTCTCACTGTCAAGTGCAGAGTTGCATTCAGGTAAAGGTCTGCTCGTCATTCGTTCAGGTGCACAGAGCGGCAATCGTTATGTCGTTGAAGACCTAACAACTATTGGTCGTCATCCGGATAGCTCGATTTGTCTTGATGATGTGACGGTGTCGCGTCGCCATGCCGAGGTGGTGCATGAAAATGGACGCTATGTGGTCCGCGATTTGGGGTCACTCAATGGCACGTATGTCAATCAGATGCGCATTGATGACTTTGCATTAGAGCAAGGTGACGAATTGCAAGTTGGCAAATATCGCATGGTGTTCTTCAATGGATGAGAAGAACTACAAATCCATCGGTGAAGTTCTTGGGTTGCTCCTTGATGAGTTTCCTGACGTAACGATTTCAAAGATTCGGTTTCTTGAAAGCCAGGGTCTCATTGAGCCAGAGCGTACGCCATCGGGTTATCGCAAGTTCAGTAACTCAGAAGTTGATCGACTGCGATTCATCCTGCGCGAGCAACGCGAAAATTACTTGCCGTTGAAAGTCATTCGCACACGTCTCGATAGTGACACGAGCGATGGCATGGTGCGTCCGTACGATGACACCGATCCAACTGGCGTTCGTGGAATAGTTCATCAAGAAACTCATCCCGCTGCAGCGAAGAAATTATCTTCAGCGCCATTGGCTCCACATAAGTCGCGGGCAACTCGAGACGACACACTGTCAATCGATCGTGGCGAGTTGCTGAATGCAATTGACATGGACGAGAAGTTGCTCAAAGAGATCATCACTGCTGGCCTAGTGTCGCCGCGCAAAGTTGGCGAGCTGGAAATGTATTCGCCACTCGACCGCGAGATTTTGGAAATCATCAGCAAGTTTTCCGAACTTGGTATCGACGTTCGCAACTTGAAGCGCTGGAAGCAATCTGCAGAATCTGAAGTTTCACTGTACGAAGGAAGAATCAAACCGTATTTCATGCAGAAGAATCCTTCGTCTAAGGCGCAGGCAGAAGACATGCTGGATGACTTGATCGAACTTGGTGAACAACTTCGTTCGACTCTGGTTGAAGTGGCCGCTCGGTCGTTCCGTGGTAATCGCTAGTTACAGGCAATAAGGTGATTGCGTCATGACGAAAAGACTTGCAGCAGAACTCGAGGGCATTCGCGTCGAGGTTCCATCCAACATCCCGGTCATGCTGATTCGCGAAATTGACGAAGCCCGCCGAGTCATTCCCATTTACATCGGTGAAGCCGAAGCCTCATCTATTTCTGTTGCCCTGAGTGGTTTAGTGCCAGATAGGCCACTGACGCACGATTTGATGTTGAATACCATCGCAGAAATGGGTGGGGAAGTGGTGATGGTCGTGGTTACCGACGTGCAAGAGCACACCTATTTCGCCAATATTCATATCGCTGTTGACGGTGTCGAGAAGGTCATCTCGGCTCGTCCGTCTGATGCCATCGCGCTAGCTGTCCGTGCTGAGATACCCGTATTTGTTGAATCTGATTTGATGGACAAGGTCGGGAAGTCGGCTGTGACGGCCGATGAGTCGGATGAGGAAGAGATTCTCGATGATTTCCGCGAGTTCATCAACTCAATCAATCCAGAGGATTTTCAGGGTTAGTCAAACCCCCAAAGCGCCCGTAGCCTGACCTCATGCATCAGGGATTTAGCGGCACTCAAGCAGCTGAAGTAGTCGGTATCTCGTATCGCCAATTGGATTATTGGGCGCGTACCAATTTGGTTCGTCCATCTGGTTGCGACGCGACGGGAAGCGGTTCGCGCCGTGTGTACAGCTACCGCGACTTACTTGAACTTCGTGTGATCAAAAGCTTGCTGGATGCTGGAATCAAACTTGAATCAGTTCGCGAAGTGTTTAATTACCTTCGCAGCCACGTCGATACCGAAATCACTGCGGCACATATCGTGATCAGCGGTCAATCGGTTGTGTTGTGTCAGGGCGATCAGCTCGTAGATGTCATGCGCAACGGGCAAGGTGTGTTGAATGTGTTGCCGCTGTCTGGTGTGAAAGATCAAGTTGATTCACAGATCGTGCGTATGGAAAAGGCAAGTGCGCCTGTTCAACGCGTGGTCGCAGCACTTGACATCGCGCTCTAGTCGCAAGCGTTAGTGCGCGTCAGGCGTAGGTGGGGTAGTTGGTTCTTTGGGTTTTGAACCCTGTGGCATAAACGCCATGAGCGGTCCTAATCGTTTGCTGAGTTCTGTCAATGCACCTGACATGTCTGCCAATTTGTTTACTGCGCCCAAAGCGCCATTTACGTGAGGCATGACTTGTCGCATCGGACCCTCAATGTCATCGAGTAAGCGATTAACGCGCGATGCAACTTGGTTCATGTTGTCCATTGACTGCACGAACAACTCCATCGCGGCAATCAGCGATTCAACGGTGCGCTTCGCCTGATCGACAGCTTTAGCTCCAGAGGTAACAGGATTGAAATCAGAAAGTAACGAGAACAATTCGTTGACTTGCTGTTGACCAAAAGCACCGGCACTTTGGTTATTCGGTTGTTGGTCGGTCATGGCATCACTCTAGGTTGCCGTAACTGCCTACGTCTCCAGATAGGCGAGTGCTGAGCACGGTGTTGATGCTGGCATCTAAGTCGGTAACAAAAGCATCAATTTTGTCATGATGAATTGCGTTTACCGTGCAGTGCAGTGAATCGGGCGGGGTTTGCCTGTCCACATACCAACCACGAATGCGCAGCTCATCTGCTACTGCAAACACGTTGAGTGAAGTTGGATCTGCTGCACCGAAACAGATAAGAGTGGATTCGGGGTACGCGCGCAATACCAATTGCGGATGAGCAACGATGTGATCGGCAAGTTGCACTGTTGCGTTGCGGGTTTGTTGTGTTAGCGCGGTGTAGCCATCTTCGCCAAGGTGTCGAAGCACAGCCCAAGCGCTGGCAATGGAACCACCAGATTTCGTGCCCAGCATTCCAGACGATGCGTACATTCCGCCAAGCCAGTTGTCGGTGAAGAAACCTTGATGAGCACGCAACGATTTACTGCGATACATGACGACTGATGCGCCTTTGGACGTATATCCGTATTTGTGGAGATCAACTGAAATGGAAGTCACGCCAGGCACGCGCAAATTCCATGCCGGAATGGGTTGGCCAAGTTTTTCAAGGTAGGCGAGTGTGACTCCGCCCATGCATGCATCAACATGGCAATTGATTCCGTGTTGTTGGGCGAGTTTGGCTATACCGGTGACATCATCAATGACGCCTTGGGGATATTGCGGGGCAGAGGCAACCAACATCACGGTGTTGTCATCAATCAGCCGATCCATTGCAGCGATGTCTGCACGCCAATCGTCGCCAACATCGGCACGACGAGATTCGACTCCAAAATATTGACAGGCCTTTTCAAAAGCGGCGTGAGCAGATGTGGGAAGAACGATGTTTGGCTTGGTCACGCCATCCGTCTGGGCGAACTGGTCTCGGGCTGCCTTGACGACCATCAGGATGCTCTCGGTGCCACCAGATGTCATGAACCCAGCAGAGTCATTGTCGGCACCAAGCCAAGGGCCGACCATCGACAGCACGTCAGATTGCATCATTCGCAGGCTTGGGAATGCATCGGTACTGAGTGCATTTTCGCCACTGAACCGACGGTACGCATCTTCGGCTACAGCAATGGCTTGTGGTCCTGCGTAATACGCCAAACTAAATACGCGTCCGCTGCGCCAATCAACATCGCCAGCGCGCAGTGATTCCAGTTCATCGAATACCTGCGGGGCAGGGATTCCCTTTGTAGGCAATGGTTTCATGATCTGTCCTGACTTTACATAACTATGATTATGGGCTAAAGATCTGGATCAACCAGGCTGGGAAATACCCGAAATTGACTCGTTGATCAGGGGTTTTGCGGCATCTAACAACCATGTCAACGCTGCTTTGAAATCTCGTGTTGTCGGATCGATGGATGGATCAAGATCTTGTTCAACGTCATCGATTGCACATTTCAAGATGAAAATCTGGTCACGCAATGCGTCCAGTTCGCTGCGCGTAACCACCAACTCATCTTCGCTTAAAGCCAGCTCAGAGGCCCTCTGACGAGCCACCCAGTCCCATTGCTTGCAGGCTTGAGTGCAGAATCTGCGAGGCCGTCCAGAGCCCGTTTGCACCGGTAACGGGGTTCGACACCACACGCATTTGGCGATATCAGTGACCGGACGCTCGGTGCGAGTGCTACCCAGCTCGCCCGGCCTTGTGACTGCCAGATCATGCGATTTAGTCATGACGAAAAGATAAGCCAAGACTGATTTCAATGTGTGGATGGCACCCCATACTGGTTCTGTGACAAAACTTCCTGCGCCACCGAAATCTTCGTTTGCTAGCGACAACGTTGCAGGCGCTCACCCACTGGTTCTCGAGGCAATTGCTGTAGCCAATGTTGGACATGTGCCCGCATATGGCGCTGATCCAATTACTGCACGCACGGAAATTGCGTTCAAGGAATTGTTCGATCACGACGTTGTCACCCAGTTTGCCTACGGCGGTACTGGTGCAAATGTGTTCGCCCTTGCCAGCATGTTGCGTCCGGCAGATGCAATTGTGTGCGCTGTTCAGTCGCACATAAACGTTGATGAAACGGGAGCGCCTGAGCGCGCGCTCGGAACCAAACTCGTCACGGTTCCAACAACAGATGCAAAACTTCGTCCGAGCGATTTGGAATCGGTGAAGTCAATGTTTGGTAATCAGCATGCTCCCCAACCAGGAATTGTTGCCATTACACAGGTAACGGAATTGGGAGCTGTGTATTCGGTTGAAGAAATTCGTTCGTTGAGCGAAGCCGCGCACAGCACGGGCATGTACGTGTATCTCGATGGCGCACGAATCGCCAATGCCACTGCAGCGCTCGGTGGGTCTCGTGATGCGTTGCGTGCATTCACTCGTGATGCCGGCGTAGATGCGATGACGTTCGGTTGTACAAAAGCAGGTGGAATTTTTGGCGAAGCTGTTGTGTTCTTCAATCCAACGTTTGCCGATCGATCCGTGTACGTGCGCAAACAGGTAACGCAACTGCATTCGAAAATGAGATTCATTGCAGCTCAATACGAAGCGATGTTGCGCGATGATCTGTTCATCACTCTCGGTGGTCAAGCTAATAAGGCAGCGCGAATGTTGTTCGACAAAACGAAGGACATTGCATCGTTGCAACTGAATACCGCACCCGCGGCCAACAGCATGTTCCCCATCATCGCCAAAGGTCCGCGTGCGCAACTCCAGGAATGGGCTCACTTCTACGACTGGGACATCGCTGCTGACCAGGTTCGCTGGATGACCGCATGGGACATGACCGAACCAGAAATTGACGCCTTTGTGGCTGGAGTTCGCGCTCTCCTGGCCTAACCGCCGAGTACATGGTTTAATTGACTGATCGGTTAGTTATCCCCTAATCTCTCCGCAGGGCAGGTCAATCGTTGCGGGGGCATCATGGCATCACTGGAGTTCACTACTAAGCGAGTGCAAACCGATGATGAGTGGATGGACGTTGCGGAATGTCGTGGACTCACCGAAGTGTTCTTCCCACCAATTGCAGAACGACCACAGGCCCGCGAGCGACGTGAAGCTATGGCTCGCACCGTGTGCACGCAATGCGCAGTACTCGAAACGTGTCGCACCTTTGCGCGTGAGAATCATGAGTATGGTTTTTGGGGTGGAGAGTCTGAAGAAGAACGGCATGCCGCCGGTTATCGACTCATCGCGCCGATTGGCGTTCGCGCAGTCGCTCAGCGTTAATCATTCTGCGCACGTAAGCGCATTCGGCTCGCTGTGACGGCATTCCCCTCCCGCGAACTTGCTGAGCAGTTGATCGCAACAGCTTGGTCGGAGTACGACGGTAAGCGCACCATTGACAACTTGATTGAAGTCAGCGCCCACGTTTCTACCAACCGCGTGTTCCGTGTGGTGTTCGACGATTCGTCGCACATAGTGGCCAAAATATCGTCTTATGGTTCGTATTTTCTCTTCGCCGAAGATCACGATCGATTGTTCACCAGCGCGCAGTTATTGCGAGGTTCGCGTTGGGAAGGTTTTCTGGCAGAAGTTTTGCCACGCGATGGACACGCTTACACGTGGTACGACGGTACGTATTGGGTGGCTTTCTACACCGATATCGAACGAGCGATGCAATTGCCATCGATATTGAATGACGATCAAATTGGCAACCTCGCTCGAGAAATTGCATCCTTCCACCGCGAGTGTTCTCAAATTTCAGGGAGTTTGCCGGCAACATCTAATTCTGTCAAGGGCGATGCAATCCATTTACTCGACCAACTCTCTCACGAATTCGCGGCGGAACATTTTGGATTGCGTCATGACGATATAGAAATTGCTAAACGATCTACGCATGAATTCTTGCTTTATCTAGAGAAGATCCGGTTTGACGAATGGGAGAAGATCCCAGTTCTCGTGGATTGGAATCTTGGCAACTTTTCCGTCAAACATCATCGCGCACAGTTCGAATTGTTCAGTCGTTGGGATTACGACTGGTTTCGCATTGATACTCGCATGCTCGATTTCTATTTCTTTTCGCGAGTGTCGTCCGAAACTGGCGACCGAACGTCTTTTACCTATTCCCCGCACACGCTGTTAGAGCCGCGGTTCATCAAGTTTCTGCGTCAGTATCACGAAGTCTTTCCACTCACGCAACGCGAGTTGTTATTTCTGCCGTGGGCGTACCGGTTCTTTATTCTCAATTACGTCATCCGCGAAGGCGCAAAGTTTTTCCGCGAAGACATCAGCGTAAAGTTTCGCAAAGACGCAACACGCATCTATTTGCCGATGCTTGATCACTTTGATGCTTCGGCATTGCTTGCCGTTCTTGACTAAAAATCAGTCAGAGATCTTGCGCATGGATTGTTTAAACCACTTGCCTTTTTCAACATAAACAGCTGCACCAAACTCGATATCTGATGTACGAGCACGGCCCTCTTTGATGACGGCGGGTGCTCCCACGGCGAGCGCGCCAGGTGGGACAACTTGATCATTGAGCACGACTGCATTCGCAGCGACAATGGCACCTGTGCCAACTCGCACTCGGTGCAATACAACTGCTCCGGAAGACACCTGAGCACCATTTTCGATAATGCAGCACTCAAGGTGCACGATGTGGCCAATGACGCAATCATCGCCAACAATGGTTGGGTCTTGTGGTGTGGTGTGGATGACGGTGTTGTCCTGAATGCTCGTTCGCGCGCCGATTTTGATGTATCCGTCATCGCCACGGAGAACCGCTCCAGGCCAGATCGTTGATTCGGCACCGATCTCGACTGATCCAATGATCACCGCATCGGGATGAACGAACGCCGTTTCATGAATGTTTGGGACTTGGTCGCCAAGTGCATAAATCGCCATTCGCCTACCGTAGTGCGCACGTTTATGGCGTGCGTATTGGGGAAACTCACTTTTCGCAGGTACCGTAGAGCCCCATGTCTAAGCGCATTGATATCGAATTGACCAGTAACCGTGGAGATGGAACGTGGACGTGGCGTGCAGCCGGCGCCAAGACCCCTAAGGGAACGCTCAATGGTGCAATTCTCGATGCCGGCGCAAAGACCGGTGACACGCTCAAGGTCGAAGCTGAGTTCGATCTAGACGGTGTAGAAATTCTTTCGCTTGTTAAGACAAAAGAAAAATCCATTCGTGGAAATATTTTGCAACTGCTTGGCTCTGAAAAAGAGTTTCAGCCAGTAACTCAAAAACTTGCAGACAAAAGCAAAGACCGCAAACCAAAACGCGATGGCGACAAGCGTCCACCACGTGATGGCGAACGCAAGCCACGACGTGATGGCGACAAGCGTCCACCGCGCGAGGGTGCTGAAGGCGAAAAGTCTGGCGATCGTCGTCCACGTCGTCCGTCATTTACTGCTCCCCCAGAATTGCCGAAGCGTCCTGCTGCTAAACGCCTCAAGCCAAAGCGCGTGCATCGCTCCGCCGTTCTCGACACACTTCCTGTTGAACAGCGTGGAGTTGCAGAGCGTGCATTCATCGGCGGCATCAAAGCTGTTCGCGATGCTGTAAAGGAACAGAACGATCAATTGAAAAAGGATGGCAAGCCACTCGTGCCTGCTGAAGGTCTGATTTCAATGGCGCAAGAATTGCTACCTAAGTTGCGAGTTGCAGAATGGCTCGACAAAGCAGAAGCTGCAAAAGCTGATATCGAGTTGCTCGACTTGCGTGATCTTCGCCAGGTTGTTGTCGGCGCCGACGATCCAATGGTTGTTCGCGACGAAACAACTCGTGCGCTTGCAACCGAATTGAAGGCTGCGCTGAAGTCTCGCCAAGAGTTTGAACAAACACGTTGGCTGGAAGACATCAAGTCGGCTATTGCCGTGTCGCGAGTGATTCGCGCGTTGAAAATTTCGAGCGAGCCGCCAAAGGCCGGTCAACCATTCCCTGCAGAACTTGGCGCGCAGTTGGCATCAGCCGCTTCAGCTGCGTTGTCTTCGGAAACTGCGCCTGATCGATTCTGTGCACTGTTAGAGGCAATCGCGTTTTCTCCTGTACGTGGTCAAGTGAAACTCGCAGCAGTTCTGCCAAATCCAAACGAAACAGTGCTGGCAACGGTGAAGCGTGTTGCTCCCCTTGTGCCACAGATTGCACAAATGTTCGGAATTGTCGTTGCTCCAGGTGCACACAGCCCTCGCCCATTGCGACCAACACGCCCTGTGCGCCCCAAAGGCAAGCCTGCACCAGCGAAGGCTCCTCAGGCAATACCAGCACCTCCAGTTGCAGATGCACCGTCAACTCCAGAAGTGACGGCAACTGCAGACGCACCTTCAACTTCCGAATAGGACAGCTGCCGACATAGTCTTGAGCTATGTCTGACGTCGTTACTTTTGAAAAGCAAGGTCAAATCGGTTTCATTACTCTGAACCGTCCGGAAGCACGAAACGCTGTTAACGGCGCAGTTGCTCAAGCATTCGAGATTGCTCTCGATCAGTTAGAAAATGATCCTGAGGTTTGGGTGGGTATTCTTCGTGCAAACACAGAAGGTCAAGAACGACCAGTGTTTTGCGCTGGTGCCGACCTGAAGGCCTTGAACTCTGGAGAAAACAATCTCTTCACCGAACGTGGCGGATTTGCCGGCTTTGTGTATCGCGATCGAAAGAAGCCAATCATCGTTGCAGTCGATGGTTTAGCAACTGCTGGTGGATGCGAAATTGTTCTGGCTGCCGACATGGTGATTGCCACTACTCGCTCTGCATTTGGTCTTGCCGAAGTAAAGCGCAACCTCATCGCTGGAGCAGGCGGCTTGTTCCGACTCCCACGAGCAATTGGTCAAAACGTCGCGATGGAAGTGATCCTTACTGGTGATCCGCTGTCAGCTCAGCGTGCATATGAATTGGGATTGGTTAATCGATTGGTTGAACCAGGTAAGGCTGTTGAAGCCGCAATTGAGCTAGCAAACAAGATCGCTCTTTCGGCCCCACTCGCCGTTTGGGCATCGCGCAAAGTTGTTTTGGCAGCGGCATATGAATCTGACGAGAAGCTGATCAGCATGACCAACGCTGAATTTGGTGTAGTTCTGAAATCGGAAGACACCAAAGAAGGTCTGACTGCATTTATCGAGAAGCGCCCACCTCAGTGGAAGGGCCGCTAAAGATCGCTTGAAGCGATAAGCAAACGGGCTTTCATTCCCGCGCGCTCAAAAAGATTTTTAGTCAGTCGATCACCCGGCAACGCATAGGCGTCTATTCGCGTGCATCCTTGCGATTGAGCATGGGCACGCAGTTCGTCTATCAGCGTGGCTCCTGCGCCCAAATCACGAGCCATTGGACTGACGTACACACGGCGAACCATGGCAACCGATTCCAAAATCTCCATTTGAGCAAATCCACAAATCTCGCCAGACGACTCAATGACAAAAACAATGTGGTGTGCATCGATTTGGAACCTGTCAAGTTCGTGCCCGATGAGTGGAACCGCAGACAAGAGCTGCGAGCTTCCACGAAAACTGTGGGCTTCGTGAACGCACAATTGTTCTAATGCGGCAAGCGCAGACGCATCCTCGGAAGTTGCACTTCGAACCGAGAACAACGCGGCGTTCACTATGAAGCAACCACCGATTGTGCCGCAGCAATAACTACTGCCCTATTGCGGTGCGTGCACTCGTATTCAAGAATGGTGCGAACTTCTAACGCGTCTATTGACGCGATGAGTTCAACCACTTGTGTGCCGGTGAGTAGGTCGTACCCATCGCGCGGTTCGGCAGTGCGTGGCTGAGATGGTGTTTGATCAGCAATACGTGCTGGCGCATCCTCTGGGCGAATGCGTTGAACAGTTTCTGGATATACGGACGAACGCATCTTTGACACCACGCTCCAAATGAGCCCAGGCAACTTCTGAGCACCAATTTTGACCGTGAACTCACCAATCATTCGTGCGTTGCGCACGTCTTGTTTGATTCGATCAGTTATTTGAAAAGTGGGCATGCATCGTCCTCAACAGGACAACCAGGGGCACTATTGCGAACGAGGAGGAAGCACTGTGTGCACTGAGTTTCGTCTGGCCGGCGAGGTTGCAAGCGTTCCATTCCATCTGTCTTGTCGTCAACAACAACGTCTTCCTCGTCTTCTTCGGGAGGAGAATCGTCTGCGGCGGTAAGTTTTTCTCGAAGGATGGCATCGAGGTCTGCTTCAACATCGTCTTCAGTGCGCATGTCGTCGTCATCGTCGTCATCATCCGTCGACTTCTTCGTAATGGATTCAACGGGAATCTCATCAGGGTCTTCAGCAATGTCAATTGCCTCGTCAACGGCAAAGCCATCGTCTTCAAGACCATCTATTTCAAGTACATCTCCATCGAGTTCGTCACCGTCTAACTCGGGGGCAGAAAGTATCTCGCTATCTAGATCATCTGGACCGATGACATCGTCGTCTGACATTAAAAATTCCTTTCACTGCGTGCGGCGAGAGAGTACTCCATAAAGGGGTCAATTATGCGAATTTCTTTGCTTTACGCGAAAATTATGAATTACGCCGGGTTTCGGCCTTTCGCTCCGAGTCCAATCGTTCAAGCGCTGGTGCCTCAAAGGTCATATGGGTCATGGCATCCGCAACTGCTCTGTGTCCTGCTTTTTCGGCAATGAGACGATGCATCTCGATCACCACGCGTCGATATGCGGGGTGTCCCTGAGGGGCCGAACGCAACTCCAGCAGGTGAATTGCCTCGCGAGCGTTGAATTGCATGCTGTAGCGCAAGCGGTACGCCATGGAGATTGCGTACGCAGCCTGTTCTGGGTAATCCGGTCGCAACGCTTCATACAACGTCGCAGATCGGGTCATGGTCTCTTCAAATTCATCGGCAACGCCAGCTTCAGCAACAAGCTCCGGCATGACATAACCATGATCTGGAGACAGTCTCTGCCACTCGATGGTCAGCAAACGATGGCGCTGGAGGTCCCGGAATGCTCCGTAGTCACCGAGCACATCGAAGCGGTAGTCGATTCTTTCAAAGGCACGACCTGGTTTGTGACGACGATTCTCTCGAGTTCCCACATAAGCCGCTATGAGACGAACCTTTTCGTCATGACTCAATTGGGCGACGCGATTGAGGAGTTGCGACTCAGGTAGATGTGAATGCGCATAACAAATTGCTGCGAGCAACTTGTTCTCGCCATCTGGATCAAAGTCGATCAACTCCACTTCATTGACTGGGTCTGGTTCGAGCGCGCCAAACATATCGTCAACCAAGAAGGCGGTTTGTTCAGCATTAGTAGCGAGGTAACTACTCCACTTTCCTCCGCGCTCGGGTATGTCTACGCGACGTAAAAAACTCGGTACGACTTTTCGTAATTCATGAAGCATCATGTCGGCGTACTGGCGCGATTCAGGAAGGGCATGTGCGCGCATGCGCAACAGCATCTGTTCGTAAGCCTGTCCAGTGCCAAAAATTCCAACATTTGACAGTGCACTTGCAGGCAGTATTCCTCGCACAGCATCAAGACCTTTTGCTCGCGTTGCCTGGCGATACACAAAATCGGAGTCATTGATTCCGCGAGGGATTGATTTGCGCACATGTTCTGTGACGGTTTGAACAAGTGAGCTGTAGCTATCGAACATGCGATCCATATCGCCCACATAACGCGTTCCATATGGACCACTCAATATTTCAGGATCTCGGTAGTACCGGTACCTTCCACCCAATCGAGCGTCGTAATTGATGTATCTCGTACTCTGCTCGAGATAACTCATCAACCTTCCCCACTCAAGAATCTTGGTCAGCAGGTTGGATGCCTGTTCGCATGCCAGATGCACACCGCCAAGCTGTGCGACGGAGTCGTCGCCGTACTCAACAAACACCTTTTCGTAGAGTGCCTCTGCTTTGTCTATGCCAATGGTGGCGTCAACGCCAATATCACCAGTGAGGTCGAGATCGTTAACGAATTCATCGAGGAATAATCGGCGCAGACTTTTGGGGCTGCGGCTGTATCGCGCAAACAACGCACCCTTGACAACTTCCGGCAGATTAACGAGCGCGAAAACCGGGAGGTCGAGGTTCGTGAAATACCGTTTAAGTATTTCCGCCTCTCCATCTTCGAAAACCTCTGGAATGTAGACCGTCACGAGGGGCAATCTTAGAAGTCCCGCCCCGTGTTATCGGGTATGCCTATTAGGCGTAGATCTGAACGCAGTCGCTCTGAATGCGGCACGCAACCTTGGTGACAGTTGCTACAAATTGGCCGTCAATCGTGAGTCGCTGTGGACTCCCCTCCCAATGAGAGAAGTCACCCTGACTATAGGAAAGTAACGGATGTGGAAGATGGGTCCCAAGAGACGTCTTTTGCCACATCAAGCGGCGCTGGCTCCAACGCATAGCACCGGATACTTCAAAGATATCGAGTTTTCCATCGTTGAGATGTGCGCGCGGTGCCACTTCGTGGTCGTTCCAATATCCGCTATTGCTCACTATGCAAATTGCGCCTCGCAGGAACCTGCGTGCAATGCTCAAGGATCCAATGCACACATCCGTGTGTTCCACGCCATGAGCGTCGGTGTAGGACACAGATATCGCGTCGATAATCACGCGGATGCACTCGTCATTGTTTGAGCGACTCTTCACGCCAAGAACTCGTGTGATGTCACCTGATTTCATGAATAGCGATTGTGCATGTATTTGTTGTGCGGAATTATCACGAAGGAATAATCCAAGTTGGCGATCCGACGACATGACACGTGCATGATCGGGAATCGGAGACGGTATTCCCCATTCGGATCCAGGGCTAATCGGCATCGTTACATCTTGCCGATTTGACTCGATGCAGCAATGACACCGGTGAAGAGGGACTTGGCAGCAAGTGCGCTCGTAGATGTCGAAACAGACTGGTCATCAAGAGTGGTGAATTGCCGGAGGATGTCGATGAGCTGCTTCATGGTGCGTACGAAGTCTCCTGCAGTTACATCGTCTTCGTCCAATATGTCGAACAGTGACGTGCCATGCGACCAGTCAAACGCAGTGGCCATAAAGCCAGCGTCTGGAGCGCGATGCGGGAGTAGACCAGCGCGAATCTCACTCGCTGTGATTCGTCGACTGATGTTTTCAATCTCGGACCATCGCTTTTTCAATTCAGCATTTGGAAAAAGGGGTTTCGCAGATTCATCTCGCCGACGATCTTCGTACACAAATACCGAAGCAAGACTTGCTAAATCATGGGCATTTAAACCTGAGAAAATGCCTTCGGAGAGACATTCTGCAATCAACAGATCAGATTCATGAAAGATTCGTCCAAGTACGACACCTTTTGCCGTCAATGACCATTCGCTTATGTACCCCCACTCTTCAAGAAGGTTCGTGAGATCGTCAAATTTCTTACTGACTGACTGTGCGGAATTAGATACACGCTTTTCTAATTGATCAAGTTCTTTTGTAACGCGGTCCGCTGACTCTGCAGCATTGAGCTTGAATTTGGCATCAGGGTCACGCAAAAACGGATGATCTGAATTCGCTCGCGAATCCTTTTTGCCACTGCGAGAAAGAACACGATCATTGATTTTGAACTTCGCTAATAGCGTTGAAGTCTCTTTCAAAAAGCGTGAGTTAGTCGGCTGGAATGGCATTGGCAATTCAATGTGCCCCAGTGTGTAAATTGTTTCAGTTACGTCACGCGATGTAACTGTGCGCACTCCCCTGTTGATCGACAGAAGCGACAACTTGCCACCCGTGCCTCGGCTTGCCGTAGAGATCACCACCAGGCGATCACTTGCCGTTGCTTCACCAATGAGCACGACATCGCCAGGACGTAAGCGCGCAAACTGAGATTCCAGATCAGTAAAACTTTTTGTCTTTACGTTCCCCTTCCTGAAGTTCTCAATATCGCCGTAATCGCTGTAGGACTGTTCCCGAAGTCGTTGTTCCTCTTTGCCTCTTCGCGCAATACGCGCTTGAATCTCTACTATCTCGCGACCAGATTGGAACTGTGCGAACGACAGGTTGAGAAAATGTCGTGCCTGCACTCGGCTCGTAGTGCGGATCAGGTTTGCAGCCATGTTGTAGGTCGGACGAAATGCCGAATTCAAAACAAACGATCGGCTTGATACCAAAGCGGCAACTTGTTCGAAAGTAACGAATGGGTTCCACAGTGTGAGTGCATGACCAACCGTGTCGAGGCCTCGTCGTCCAGCACGACCAGTGAGTTGCGAGAAATCGGAAGGCTTAAGAATTTGATGAGTCTCACCGTTGTACTTGGTGATTTTGTCGAGCACGACGGCACGAGCAGGCATGTTGATGCCAACGGCAAGTGTCTCTGTGGCGAACACCACTTTCACAAGACCTTGTGCGAAGCACTCTTCAACCGCTTCCTTGAAGCTCGGTACAAGGCCGGCATGATGCACACCGATGCCAGCCTCCAGTTGCCGCAGAAAACGCGTGTAGTTCAATGCGGCCAAATCGTCATCGGTAAACGCTTCTACGTGACTTTCCAGAATGCCAGCGATGATCTCTCGATCTTGTGCTGTGGTGAAAGAAATGCCCAACTTCAAGCACGAGTGTGCCGCTTCATCACATTGATTGCGGCTGAAGATGAAATAGATCGCAGGGAGAAGATCATCTGACTGCAGTTGCAACAACACATCGGGACGATTAGGAGTGAAGAATCGACTTGGCGGACCGCTTTGTCTGCCTCGTGATCCGTATGGGTGTTGCTTCTTTGTTTTTGGCGCTGACATCGCCTCAATCTTTGACACCTGCTCATTGGGCTTACCACCAACGATGGTGTCGAACACGCGCAACTGATTCGTCGTCTTGTCTCCGACCACATAATGATTCGTCAGCTCTACTGGTCGTTTACTTTCCACGATCGGCCTAGTTGGACCGCGAACGGTGGTGAGCCACTCACATAGTTCGTCAGCATTGCTCACCGTTGCAGATAGACAAACCAATTGAACGGTTGGATCGAGGTGGATGATCACTTCTTCCCACACAGGACCACGGTAGGCATCCTGAAGAAAATGGACTTCGTCAAGGACTACGACACCGAGATTGTCAACATTTGAAGACCGCGCATAGATCATGTTGCGAAGCACTTCTGTAGTCATCACCACGATTGGAGCCTGTGCGTTGATGCTGTTGTCACCCGTAAGCAACCCGACTTCGTTTGCGCCATACAGTTTGACTAATTCATGAAACTTCTGATTAGAGAGGGCCTTAATTGGAGCTGTATAAAACGCTCGCTTCCCCATCTTTCTGGCGAGGCCAATCGCGTATTCAGCAACAACCGTTTTCCCAGATCCCGTTGGAGCAGCAACCAGAACACTTTCACCGGCATCGATGCAATCAAATGCCTGAATCTGGAAAGCGTCTAATTCGAATGAGTAACCGCTCGTGAGCGAGTGGCGATGCGGGGACGTCACAACTAACTATTCGCCATCTGGCGAACGTTTCTTCTTTCGTCGCTGCGCGATAAATCCGATGAGAATTGCAAGCAGGAACAACAACGTCATCGGGATTGCTAATGCCATCATGGAGATGGGATCGCCGCTCGGCGTGATGACTGCTGCAATCACAAATGTTCCCATGATTGAATAGCGCCATTGCTTGATGAGCGTTTGAGGTGTGACTACTCCCACAAGCTGCAGAAACACCACGAGCACAGGCACGAGGAATCCTGCACCAAAGGCCAGCACCATCATTGCAACGAGGCTGATGTATTTCGAGATTTGGTAAGTCTGTTCAACACCGGCTCCAGACCATGCGATGAGGAATTCGAGCGCTTTGTCGAGCGTCCAATATGCAAGCCATGCTCCCGTGAGAAACAGAATCACCGACGTAACGATGAATGGGATGGAGTATTTCTTTTCTTGTTTGTTGAGTGCGGGAACAATAAATTTCCACAGTTGCCACATGATGACAGGAAGAGCAATGATCAAACCGCCGTAGCCGGCAATGCGCATCCGCGAAGTAAGACCCTCGATTGGTCCTAATGCAAACAACGTGCCTTCACAATTAAAATCAGGTCGGGTCTTGCAAATATTGCGATACGGCTGTGTCAGAAACTTAAGAAACGCATCGTAGAAAACCAAAATGATCGTTGATCCAACCGCGACTGCAAGGAGCGACCGAACAAGACGCATGCGCAGCTCAGCGAGATGTCCAAAAATCGTCATGCCTCCCTCACCAGGTGAGTTTTGCCCTCTGCGCAAGCTGACCACTATCGATCCGTTTCCGGCTGCGAGTCAGGAATGCCGATATCGAATGGAACAAACTTTGGTTCCGGCTCGGGTGCTTCAATTTCGGTAGGAACATTTGGCGCGTCGTGATCAAAAGTTCCGGCTCCAGAAAGGGTGTTATTCACTTCCTGGCTCGCAGAGTCGAACATGGATTTATATCCCTGTGCGGTTTCCTTCAGGTCGCCAATGGTGTCGCCGAAGGCTCCCTTGAATTCCGATTGCGCGTCGTTGGTGATGCGCTTGAATTCGCCGTACAACTTGCCGGCTTTACGAATTACCCCAGGGAGTTTTTCGGGTCCCAAAATAACAAGACCCAAGATCATCAGGAAGAAGATCTCACTTCCAGAGAAATTAAACACGCTCACAGTCTAAACCTTGATCCATCTGGCTATGCGTAGCATGGCTTCGTGCAAGAACGTATTTCGCCCATCATCGACGGCCAAATCACCTTCGCCCACCGTGGCGCACGAGCCCACCTGCAAGAGAACACCATCGAAGCTTTTGAACTGGCAATCAGGCTTGGTGCGACTGGACTCGAATCGGATACCTGGATCACTCGTGATGGAATCGCGGTGCTCGATCACGATGGCATTGTGAAAGGGCGCTTGCGAAACAAACCAATCAGCAACTTTGATAGAGATCAACTCCCCGATTGGATTCCTTCGCTTACCGACATGTACTTGCGTTGCGGTTCACAATTGCATTTGAGTTTGGATATTAAGGATGTGAACAGCATGGATGCTGTTGTGCGCACCATGGGCGTGCATGGCAATCCAGAAAAGACATGGCTGTGCCATCCAGATTTAAGGTTCCTAGAACAATGGATCGGACGTGTAGGTGGAGCAAATCTTGTTCACTCCACTCGGCTCAAGGCCATGAGTAAAGGACCAGAGCGACATGCTGCTACGTTGCGCGACCTTGGAATTTCAACCGTCAATATGCCATTCCCCGATTGGAATGGTGGTCTTGTTGCATTGTTCCATCGGTTCAACATTTTTTGCTTCGGATGGAATCTGCAATATCCCGAAGTGCTGACAACAGGTTTGCGGATGGGACTTGACGGGATTTTCAGTGATTGGCCAGATCGGGCATCTGATGCAATCAGGAAGTTAGAAGAATAAATTTACAGCCAGTGAAATGAGCCAATAGGCCAAATAATCACGAATGCTCTGCCAACTACGAGTTTTTCATCGATGGTTCCAAACATTCGGCTATCAAATGATTGCGGTCGATTGTCGCCCATGACAAAAAGATGTCCACTCTCAACGGTGGTCACTGCCATCTCCGGTATCCGACAGCGATCATCCAGATTCGTTTGCGCTAGGTCGTAGTCGTTCAAGTAGGGCTCATCTATCGATTTACCATTTACCGAGACCACACACTTAGAGATCGAAATCGTGTCGCCAGCTAGACCGATCACTCGCTTAATGAGATCATCATGTTGCACGGCTATGCCATCAGTTGTAACTCGGTCAAAGACGACTACGTCTCCGCGATGAATGTCGTGCAGACGATAGGAAATCTTGTTGACGAGCACTCGATTGTCCTGAAACATGGTGGACTCCATGCTTGGACCGCTGATATAAAACTGTTGCAGCGCGAAACCACGAACCAAAAAGGCGATAATGAGGGCTACACCAACTACCGTCACCCATTCGCGAATTGCCTTAAAGCCTTCCTTCGGAATGGTCTCTGCAGCATCTGACATGGATCTCTAACCTATCAACTGTCGTTTATCGGTATAGAAATGCGCAGTTGGAACAAATTCACATGGCCAAAATACGCATGTCGAGATGCAGGCGATGTAGTCTGAGTGGCGAATTAGTCGTCAAAAAAAGTTGCTGAAGGAGTACATAACATGAAGGTCTGGATTGATCAAGATCTCTGCACCGGAGACGGACTGTGTGAGGAAATTGCACCAGATGTGTTCACATTGCTCGACGATGGTCTTGCTTATGTACGTGAGAAGGACAAAATCTTCGCCACTGCCAAGGGCAACGCTCAGGGCGCTGAAGGTATGGCCAACTTTGAAGACAAGTTGATGGACGCTGTTATTGAATCCGCCGAGGAATGCCCCGGCGAATGCATTTTCATCGAGCCTTAATCATTCGCCTGTTCAGATAACACGGCGTTTACGCCGATGTAGCGAGCAACAGTGAGGAACGCGGTGTGTGCAACCATTCTGTGGTCTGGACGAACGGCCATGCCCTCGATGTGCCATGTGCGATGCAACACTTCCATCGTGCGTGCCTCAATCCAGGAGTTTCCGAAGCACTGTCGCACTTGCACAGCTTGAGTGATGCTTGGCGTATAGGCAACGAGTAACCCACCCTTACGCAACACCTTTTCTGCGTGCGGAACAACGTTCCACGGTTCTGGTAAATCAAGTACTACCCGATCGAAATCTTGACCATCGATGCCTTCGTACGCATCGCGTATCTGTACGTCGTAGCGATCCAAAGCTTCAGCACCGAGGAACGAGCGAACATTGGACTGCGCGCGATTTGCAAAATCTTCTCGCAATTCGTAGCCCGTGATATGTGCTCCGTAACGAAGCATGGTCATTGATAGAGCCCCGCTACCAACACCAGTCTCAAACACACGCATGCCTGGTCCAATATCGGCGATCATGCAAATAGGTGCAAGATCCTTCGGGTAAATAACTTGGGCGCCGCGTGGCATTTCGAGTACGAAATCTTCCAACGTCGGACGCAAAATTGAATAACTCGAACCTTTTGAGTTAGCAATGAGGGCACCTTCTTCTAGTCCAACAATTTGCGCATGCGTGATGACGCCCGAGTGGCTGTGGAATTCTCCCTTTTCAGAAAGCGTCGCAAGATATCTGCGTTTCTTGCTGTCAATGATCAACACTCGTTCACCAAATTGAAAAGTGCGGATACTCATAGTGGTGAATCTTTCTTGCGGATGATTACTTCTTCATCCTTGCGTAGGCGAACGGTTGTGACACTTCTTTTGCGGTTGCGTTTGCGGACCCACTTCAACACACGCCAAACAACTGGAATCCACCACAGCGACTCCCGAACAGATGGTGCGTTGGGCGAGGTTGCAGACTTCTTATCGCCGGATTTCGAGGACACTGCGACGCTTTCTACCGCTTCTCCGTCCAAATGCGTAAGCAAGAATCACGACGACACCGCCAGCTATTGCGGCGTACGTTGCAAGCGTTGACTTGTTTCGCTCGGTAGTTCCCTGAATATCGTCTTGAAGCGCCTTGAACTTTCCTTCAAGATCCGCGCGCGTAATCTTTGGATCTGCTTGAGTCACAGCTTGTCTCCAGCGCTGTGCAGAAATGGTTTACGAATTCGCGACTGCGAAAAGACAACGAGTGCGATAGTGAGGGCGAGCACGATGAAATACGGTGCCCAACTCATGGCGCTGGATCCATCAAACACCGTAGATTGCAAAAGTCTGAGAATGCCAACGAGAACGAACAGCAGGCCGAGAAGAATCGACACGCCGCCCAAAGCTCCCCACGCCAACCAGCGACCCGTCCCCCGCAACTCGCCAATGGTTTCCTGCTTCGCATACGCGCGCACGAGGTCAATCAGTTCAGATATTGAAGACCCGGAATTGAACGAAAGCACCCTTACAGTCAATCAGCGCTTGGGCTAATTCGGTGCTATCTCACTTGCTGAAGGGCTTCCAGAGAACCCGCCTAGGGCGTCTGAAAGCGCATTCCATATGGGCCTGTACGTCGTTTGGTTGGACGAATTTGCTCCATTGATAATCAGCGAAAACGACGACGCCTGATCTGCCGAAAAAGGAACAAATCCACTCAGCGCTTTGGCTCCCGTCAACGTCCCAGTCTTTCCCCGCAGCTTGCCGGCTCCAAGCGTGTCACCAAGAACATCGCGAAGCGTTCCGGTTTGGCTGGCTGTTGCCAGGCCAACTCCGACTGGACCGAAGCCTCCATCCCGAGCGAGCAACGTGATCAACGTATTGCACGTAAGACGATTGCCACGATCAAGTCCAGAACCATCGACGAACTGCAGAACGTCAAGAGGAATTCCCCATTCCACGAGTTTTGCCTTGATCACTTCTAAACCCGCTTCACGAGTTCCAGTTCCAGAAGTTGCGAAGCCAAGTTCTTTAACTAATAGTTCAGCAGTGTTGTTATCGCTATTGGTCAACATCTCAGCGACGATGTCTGACAGCGGAAGTGAGTCAATCTTCACAATTACTGGTAAATCTTGTGGCGCAGTTCCAACCTTTGGACCACCAGTGACGGCGATTCCATTGTTTTGCAACGTGTTCGTGAATTCAGTTACTGCTCCTAAAGCGGGATTGTCTGGTTTGATTGGATTCCCTGAAACCACGCCGTCATTCACCATCAACGCACCAAGTGGTCCAACTTCAGTGCCCTTGATTCCAAGTCCGAGAGTTGGACTGAATCGCTCAGCGTCATATCTGGACTCATCGCCAACTATGGAACCGGCAATTCTTGTGATGCCTTTCGATGCGAGCGCGTCAAACAAATTTTCCAATCTCGTGAAATTGAACGATGGGTATGGCTCTGTAGCGGGATAGTTACCGGTCACCAGTAGCGGGTCGCCTCCCCCAATGAGGTACGCATCACCGTCGATTGAATTTCCATTTGCTTGACCGACGAGAGAAGTACTGAACACAAATTCAGGCTTCAGCACATCGAGAGCAACCATGGCAACAACTAATTTCATGTTGCTTGCTGGCAGCAGGGGCATGTCTGGATTTACGTTGACAATGCGGGTGCCTTCAATTTCAATTGCGAGACAAGATTCAGCAGGAAGCCTGTTGCTTAATGCAGTGAGCTGAGTTCGAAGTGATCGAAAACGAACATCGTGTGACAGCGTTTGTGGTGTACGTCGTGCATTGATGATTGGAGCTGACAATGATTGCAATTCCGCACTACTTGCAATTGGAGTAACAGCCTGAGCAACACCGTGGACAAACTTCCAGGAAATTCCAAGCGTGAGTGCACCAAACAGCGTTACCGACGCAAGCAGAGAGCCAACTACACGAACAGATCCGACGCGAACCTTCTTACGTGCTCGTTGAATACTGTTCGAATCGTCTACGAGATTCATTGTGCAATACCGCGGTACCGTGCGTACTCGTAGAGATGAGCAAGGCTTGTCGCCGCGCGCGCTCCAGTCGGATAGCAATACGCACCGGAATCACGTACCGACGCAGGACCAGAATTCTTCGGGTCAGTAACTGCGAGTTCAGTCGCAATAAGAATTGGCTTGCCGTGTTTACGTGAAACTTCCCGAGCAGTAATCGCATACCGTTCATCCTGCTTTTCGTGATACGCAACTATTCGTTCCAAGCCGTGATCAGGGTAATAAGTACCTGCCCTCATCATTTTTGCTTGGTTACTTTGAATTCCTATCCCGAGGAAGATGACTGCGTCTATTGATTCATGACCAGCGACGATGTCCATAATTTCCGTCACCGTGTCGCGAGTTTCCCCGCCAGCGCAGTCGATTGGATTGTTACGGCTCCAACGAGGTGGAAGAAGTGCCGAAAGCTGTGACATCAGATCGTCAGAAAGGTCAACGAGGTCGAGAACTCCATCACGGGCAATTGCATCTGCTGTTACCACTCCCCAGCCACCAACGGTCGTCAAAACTGCAACTCGGTTTCCGCGGGGCAAAGGTTGAGTTGCAAATGTTGCCGCTGAATCGAATGCTTCTTCAACGGACGAAACTTTGATTGCCCCTGCAGAGCGGGTTGCTCCGAGGAATACGCGATCGTTGCTCGCCATCGCACCGGTGTGGCTTTGCGCAGCTTTAGAACCAGCGGCTGTTGCACCACCCTTTAAAACAACGAGCGGCTTCACCGCAGTGATGTGTTTCATTGCTTGAAGCAGCGATTCACCGTTGCCGACATTTTCTATGTAAGTGAGCGCAACTTTCGTTTCGTCATCGCCTGCGAAATAGTGCAAAAAGTTTTCAACACTGACTTGTGTTGCGTTGCCGGCAGAAATAGCCCTCGCTATGCCAACTCCAGATTGTTGTGAGTAATTCAAAAAGCTCGACACAAAGTTCCCACTTTGCGACGCAACAGAGATACCGCCAGATGGAGGGTATGGAGCGACAATCTGCAGACATAACGATGATGGTGTGCTCACCACTCCCTGACCATTAGGACCGGCGATAAGCATTTCGAGAGAGTTCGCTAGCTCGAGTAACGAAGCCTCAGCCGTCTCCCCTGCTTCTCCCGATTCTCGATACCCAGCACTGGCTATGAAGGCACTTCGTATTCCAAGTTGCGCGCATTGTTTCAGTAATGCTTCGTTCGAACTTGCTGGTGTGCAGAAAAAGGCGAGGTCAATCTCTCCAGGTGGCAATTCAGAGAGATCTGCAACGGTCTGGACACCCAAGATGTTTTCGCGTTGCAAATTTGTCGCAAAAACCTTGCC
This sequence comes from Acidimicrobiaceae bacterium, assembly GCA_947467375.1. GTDB lineage: Bacteria > Actinomycetota > Acidimicrobiia > Acidimicrobiales > Ilumatobacteraceae > UBA3006. The sequence goes on from CANIHL010000001.1 coordinate 45,809, forward strand.
AGCGAAGTTATTCACAAGAGCATTGTGGAGAGAAACGAAACCAAATTTGCCGGGGTGGCTAGAGGCACCGATCACGACAATGGCGCGTGGGTTAAACAATGCATTGAAATGTTCTTGAGAAGGTGCGAACGAGTGACTTTTTCCATTCAAGGGGTCACTCTGCGTTCTACCGTTTTCGATGAGTGCGTCAACTGCAACGAGCGATCCGTCACTGCGAGCAATCAGCGGGTTGATGTCAAGGGATTCGATTTCAGGATGCGCCGCACAAACCTGGCCCATGCTGGTCAACACCGTTGCTAACTGTGTTCGGTTAATGGGTTGGGAGCCACGAAACGCACCGAGTATCGATTGATGGTGCACTTCATCGATCATCTGCATTGCTTGCTCGAACGTCATAGGAAGTGGTCGAAGCACAACATCATCAATTGCCTCGGCGAAGATGCCTCCTATGCCAAGAGCAACCATGTATCCGAACTGCGGGTCATTGATAACACCGATGATCAGTTCTCGATCGCCCTTCACCATTTCCGCAACGAGAAACGAAACGTCGCCATCATGTTCCGTGACAAGTGCCATGAGGTCGCCACAGGCTTGGTCAGCTTTTGTGGCATCAGTAATATTCAGACGAACAAGACCGCGCTCAGTCTTGTGAGCAATGTGGTCTCCAGAAAGCTTGATGACAACTGGATATCCAATGGCATTGGCCGCCTCTATCGCCTGAGCGATAGATGAACACACTGTCTCCTGAGCGAACGGAACACCAAACGGCAAAAGCAGTTGTTTCGAAGCGGCTTCAGAGAGAGTCGACTGGTTTGCCACAGGCTCAAACATTAGTTGACCGATGCGTAGGCACTACCCTTGTCCCGTGCACATCGTGTCAACAGTGTTCATTGAGTCCTTCGAAATGAGGCAGGCACCTGGTCCGTCTTCACGGATCGATATCACCGGAATTTATTTCTCCCTTGCCGCTCCCTCGCTTCCTCCAGTCACGGTTGATCCCCATCTCATGGCGTTGATCTTTTGTCCGCTTGGCGAACCCGGAAATGGTGTCTTCGAGGTGGTCTTCCGAAAAGGTATTGACGAAGAATCAGAACAATTGGCTCGCAATGTAAGTCCATTCACCGTGGAGCCTGGCAAATTTACGTACCGACTTGTTCGCGGGGAAATTGAGCTCCAAGAACTAGGGCAAATATTTGCCCACTGTCGCGTTGACCATGGCGATTGGTCCATTGTTCCGCTCACATTGTTGCCTCCGGTTGCGTAATCGGAACTACAGTCGCGCCGTGACTTCTTCTGCATCATTAACTCCAGAAATAGACGCTCAGGCCATTGCCCTGATACGTGGATTGGCCATGGATGCCCCGCTTTATGCAAAGAGCGGCCACCAAGGAACAGCGATGGCATTGGCACCACTTGCACACGTGCTGTACAGCAGGGTGTTGCGCCATGCGCCTCAGCAATCTCAGTGGAGAAATCGCGATCGCTTCATTCTGTCGAACGGTCACGCCTCAATATTGCAATACGCGATGTTGTTCCTCAATGGTTACGGACTCGAAATCGACGACATCAAAGCATTCCGCCAATGGGACTCACAGACGCCTGGACACCCAGAGGTTGGACACACAAATGGTGTTGAAGTAACCACAGGTCCATTGGGACAAGGTTTCGCCAATGCAGTGGGCATGGCTATTGCCGAGCGCAACCTTCGCGAACGTTTTGGCCAAGACCTCATGGACCACCACACCTTCGTGCTTGCAGGCGATGGATGCTTCATGGAAGGAATTAGTCATGAAGCGGCTTCACTCGCGGGTCACCTTGGTCTTGATCGGTTGGTCTGTGTTTTTGATGACAACGGAATAACTATTGACGGCAGTACATCGCTCACATGTTCAGACGATGTTGCGAAACGGTTCGCAAGTTATGGCTGGAACGTGATTCAGGGTGGAGAAATTGGCGAGGACCTTGACGCATTAGAGGCAATGCTGACGTCTGCACGCAAACACACAGGTCAGCCAACGCTGTGCATTCTGAAAACTCACATTGGGTATCCGTCGCCAGATTTCACTGACGCACATGAAGCCCATGGAAACCCATTTACCGCAGAACATGTGTCTAAGACGAAGGCGCACATGGGAATTCCTGACGATCCATTCTGGGCTCCGAACGACGTCGTGTCCCAGTGTCGTGCGCATGCTGCAAACAAAGGTGCCGCTCTGCTCAGCGAATACGACAGCGCTACTGCACACGCTGAAGGCAAACACGGCTTCGATCAGTGCTGGTCAGAACCTCAAGGAGGCGCAGTAGCTGATTTGATGCCATCGTTCGCTCAAGATTCGACTCTTGCCACCCGGCAAGCAATTCAGCAATGCATCGAAGCAAGTGCTTCTGTCCTTCCTGGATTACTCATCGGATCAGCCGACCTCACGGGAAATACCGGTGTAAAGGTGAAGTCAGTCGGCGCGCAATCGAAGCATCTTCCAACTGGTCAACAGGTGTATTTCGGAATTCGCGAACATGCAATGGGTGCGGCAATGGTTGGCATGGCTCTGCATGGTGGAACCATTCCTGTTGGCGGAACGTTTTTCGTGTTCGCCGATTACATGCGACCAGCGATTCGACTCGCTGCGCTCTGCAAAGCCCGCGTCATTTTCGTGTTTACTCACGACTCAGTAGGCGTCGGCGAGGATGGACCGACGCACCAACCGATCGAACATCTCGCGAGTCTTCGCGTGATTCCAGGTCTGCAGGTCATTCGACCTGCAGATTCAAACGAAACAAAGGTTGCTTGGGAGTGCGCACTCACCTATCCGGGTCCAACTGCACTTGTGCTGAGTCGCCAGTCATTGCCAATCACCACCGATGGCGATGCAGTTCGCTATGGAGCAGAGATCGTCGTCGAGTCTGAGAAGGCACAAATTGTCTTGGTCGGAACGGGCAGCGAGGTTTCTGTCTGTGTCGATGCTGCAAAACTATTAAAGGATTCCGGGGTGGAAGCAAGCGTCGTTTCAATGCCATCTTTCGATCGATTCGAGATGCAACCTTCTCAGTATCGCGATTCTGTTTTTCCAGCCAATATTCCCGTCCTATCTGTGGAGGCTGGCGTGACATTTGGTTGGTCGCAGTATGCCGATGCAAGTGTTGGCATCGATCGATTTGGAGCGAGTGCACCAGGATCAACCGTGATGAGCAAGCTTGGAATTTCAGTTCAAAATGTTGTGGAGCGAGCCCAAGAACTGATGAATAGGTCGAAGTAGTTTCATGCCGAGCAATCGCCTCTCTGAATTATTTGAAATTGCTGGTCAGAGCCCATGGCTCGACAACTTGAAGCGGGAGTACATCGTTAATGGAGACTTTGAACGAGTGCTCGCTTCTGGCATTCGGGGTTTAACCTCGAACCCAACAATTTTTCAGAAAGCAATTCAAGGGTCAGCCTTGTACGACGAACAATTTGACCAGTCAACACAGCGCGGGCTTTCCACTGAAGATACCTATTGGGAACTTGTTATTTCAGACATAGTCGGTGCCCTTGACATTTTTGGCCCTCTGTACGTTTCGTCTTCTGGACTAGATGGCTTTGTCAGCGTCGAAGTTTCGCCGGAGCTCGCCCATGACATGGCCGGAACAGTCACTGCAGCCCAAGAACTCCATGATCGGATCTCTCGATCCAATGTGATGATCAAGGTGCCAGCAACACAAGCGTGCATTCCTGCAATTGAGGAAATTATTAGCCGAGGAATCAACGTCAACGTCACACTTATTTTCGGACTAGATCGATATCAACAAGTGATGGATGCATATATTCGTGGCCTGCAGAAACTTGCTCAGAACAATCCATCCAAAGTTCAAGATGTCGCTTCAGTAGCGAGTTTTTTCATCTCAAGAGTTGATTCGGAGATCGATAAGCGACTCGACGGTATTGGAAGCGACGAAGCTCTGCAACTGCGTGGCAAGGCTGCCATTGCACAGGCAAAGGTTGCCTACGCGATGTTTGAAAAGACGTTCAGTGGCGATGCGTGGAGATCACTCGCAAAACTTGGCGCACAGGTGCAAAGGCCACTGTGGGCATCTACCAGCACAAAGAATCCTGCGTATCCAGACACCATGTATGTCGATGAGCTCATTGGCGCGCACTCTGTCAACACTCTTCCCGATGCAACGATGGAAGCATTCAGCGATCATGGATCAATTGCCGAAACCGTTACCAATGATGTCGACGGCGCACGCAATATCCTGCGTGCCCTGCAGCATGTGGGTATCGATATGACGGCGATTGCGGATCAACTGGAACATGAAGGCGTTGTGTCCTTCCAGCAAAGTTTCAATGACTTGCTTGCGGTTCTTGAAGCCAAGAGAAAATAGCAATCAATGTCGGTTGGCTCCCTCGAGCAAGCAGTTGCGGATTTAGTTTCAGAGTTCGGTGGCAATCACGATTCCGACTACGTAACCCACATGATCACCACAGCCTTAGGACTCGGAACTGACAGCACCTCAACCCTCGACCTCAAGATCGCATCATCTGCTTTGAAGGAAATGCGCGAGGCATTTGCCATGTTCGATCCGTATGCAGATCGCAAAAAGGTGACCATCTTCGGGTCAGCTCGTACAAAAAAGGACGATCCGCTCTATTTGCACACTCAAAACGTTGCGGCCGAACTAGCCGCACAAGGATGGATGGTAGTTACGGGAGCTGGACCCGGAATTATGGAAGCTGGAATGGTTGGTGCAGGTCGAGACCAATCCATTGGTGTGTCTATCCGATTGCCATTTGAGGCAAGCGCTAATCCGATCATCGCTGGTGACGGAAAATTTGTGGAAATGCGGTATTTCTTCACGCGCAAGTTGATGCTGATGAAAGATTCTCAGGCGTTCATCTGTATGCCTGGAGGATTTGGCACGTTGGACGAAACGTTCGAATTACTCACCTTGATGCAGACAGGTCGTGGTGCAATCGCGCCAACAGTATTGCTCGATCTTCCGGGAGATCATTTTTGGCGCACAATGGATGAATTTGTGCGAGCCCAACTTTTGCCTCGCGGTCTGATTTCGGCATCAGATCTTTCGTTGTATCGGGTTTGTGAAACAACGTCTAGCGCGGTGCAGGAAATTGTTGACTTCTATAAGGTCTTTCATTCCATTCGGTTTGTTGGTAAATCCCTCATCATTCGTATGCAACGACAGATCAGCGGTGCTGATCTTGAGGCGCTCAATGCGGACTTTGGGCACTTGTGCAAGCAGGGAAAATTCGAGTTTTGTGAAGCAACCCCACAAGAAATTCAAAACAACGACAACCTGGATAAGGCTCGCTTGAGGTTTGATTTCGTGCGCAACGACCTCGGCGGTCTACGCGATGTGATTAACCGAATTAATCAAGCCGGCTGAGAACGCCAATTGCCTTCTCGATTGCCCTGCGGGCTTGCGTGAGTTGCCGTTCTATCTCGGGACGCTTGGCCTCGCCTGCTCGGTGAGCCTCTTTGAGGGCGTCGAGAGCCTTGTCGGCTAGGTCTTCAGAGACGCTTTGTAGGTTGCTTACAATTTCTTCCACGGATGCCACATAGAAACTGTACTTCGTCTATCGTTATCGCTCGTGCCAAAGCCTAAAGACCTCCATGAATATGTCAGCTTCTCTGATCCGAATTCCGATCAGACCTGGATGATTGACGCCACTTACCTCAAATCAAACTGGACATGCATTTATGGCTCAGGTTGCAAGGGTGTGCTGGACGATGATGCGACGAAATTGCAGCACGGTTGCTGCAGCTACGGAGCTCACTTCATCGACAAGAAAGACCTCGCATCGGTTAAACGATCAGTTGCACGTTTGAAGCCAGAGCAATGGCAGAACATGGATCGCGGCAAGAACGGTAAGTGGCTTGGCAAAGAGCGCGATGGCGCCGACGTCACGCGCAAAGTTAACGGTGTATGCATCTTCCACAACGATGCGACTTTCGAAGGTGGACTCGGCTGTGCCTTTCATATCGCAGCACTCGAAGCTGGAGAACGTCCGATGGACTGGAAGCCAGATGTGTGTTGGCAAGTTCCTCTACGACTCGAAGAATTCACTGAAGATGACGGGCACGTTGTGTCGTTCGTTCGCGAATGGAAACGTCGTGACTGGGGCGAAGGCGGACATGACTTCCATTGGTGGTGCACCGATGACTCGAAGGCATTCGTCGGGAAAAACCCGGTATTCGAATACCTCAAAGATGAACTAACGGAACTCGTTGGTCCAGTCATCTACAAGATGATCGTGGAAACACTCTCCCGCGATAATTCGGTTGCAGTTGCGCATCCGAAGATGAAAAAAGCGAAGAGTTAGTTACCCGACTTTTTCGTATATTTACGGCGGTCTTCAAGTGTGAGGTAACGCTTGCGAATTCGGATGAAGCGAGGAGTCACTTCAACGAGTTCATCATCGCCGATCCACTCAATCGCTGTTTCCAGCGTGTGAGTTACTGGAGTAGCCAATTTCGGTCCGTCGTCGTGACTGTGCGTACGAATGTTGGTCTTTTCCTTAGCACGAACAGCGTTCACCACCATCTCGTCTTCGCGAGCGTTTTCACCGACGACCATGCCCTCGTACGTATCGTCACCTGGCGAAACGAAAAGCGTTCCACGTAGCTGCAAGTTGTCGAGCGCATAACCGGTGGTTGTTCCCATGCGGTCAGCAATCATTGCGCCACCTAAGCGGTGAGGAAGTTCGCCACACCACGGCATCCAACCAGCAAGGCTTTGATGCAACAGCGCGGTTCCGCGTGTAACGGTAAGTAGCAAGGAACGGAAACCAATAAGACCGCGTGATGGAGCTTCAAAGCTGACAATCGTGCGACCAGGGTCTCCAGGACGCAAATCGGTGATGCGACCCTTGCGCGGTGCAAGTGCCTGCGTGATTGCTCCAACGTATTCGTCGGGGACGTCACATGTTCCAGCTTCAAGAGGTTCTTGGCGCTTGCCGTCAATTTCCTTAGTGATTACTTCTGGACGACTCACTTGCAATTCGAAGCCCTCACGTCGCATGTTCTCGATGAGCACTGCAAGCTGCAATTCTCCACGTCCAGCAACTTCCATGACTTCAGCAACTTCCGTGTTGGCGATTTTGATACTCACGTTGCCAAGAATTTCCTTGTTCAAACGATCGCGAAGGTGACGGCTGGTGAGGTATTTACCGTCGCGTCCCGCATAAGGCGAAGTGTTCACGCCGAAACTCATGCGCAGAACTGGCTGATCCACTTCCAAACGAGGCAAGACCATTGGATTGTCGACGGAAGCAATGGTGTCCCCTACTTCTACTTCTTCGATTCCCGAAAGAATGAACAAGTCTCCAGCAACAACTTCGGTTGCATCAGTTCGTTCAATACCCGAAAACTGAAACAGGCTGCTCAGCTTGCGCTTCAAAATCGGTGCAGGGTTTGTATCAGTTGGTTTCTGACACACCGCAACGTTGTCGCCTTTACGCAACACACCAGAAATTACACGACCAATTGCAAGGCGTCCTAGGTAATCGGATGCATCCAAGTTGGTCACCATTGCTTGCAACGGTGCGTTTGGATCATTTGTCGGCGCAGGAATATGTTCAACAATCGCATCGAGCAGTGGGCTCAAATCGGTATCCATCGGTGGCATACCTAAGCCCTTCATGGCTCGGCTTTCGCGGGCAACGGCTGAATACACCGGGAATGAAAGGTGATGGTCTGCGTGAGCAAGATCGAGGAACAACTGTTCCACTTCAAGCAGCACTTCTTCCTTGCGCTCGTCTTGGCGGTCAACCTTGTTGATGACGAGAATTACAGGAAGGTCTAACTGCAGCGCCTTTGACAACACGTAACGCGTTTGTGGCAGTGGGCCTTCGGCAGCGTCTACGAGTAACAGAATTCCGTCGACCAATGCAAGAGCACGCTCAACTTCGCCTCCGAAGTCGGCGTGTCCAGGTGTGTCGACCAAGTTGATCTTGGTGCCCTTCCACTCAATTTGAGCCGCCTTGGCCAAAATGGTGATTCCGCGCTCGCGCTCCTGATCGTCATTGTCCATGACTCGGTCAACGACTGCAGAGTGGGCGGCAAAGGTGCCCGTGCTACGCAACAGCGCATCTACAAGGGTGGTTTTGCCATGGTCTACGTGCGCCACGAGGGCGATATTGCGCAAATTATTTGATTGTTGTGTCATTATTTTGGGGGTGATGTGAAAAAGCCGGTATTGGCTGATTTAGATCTCTTCCTCTTCGCTTTCTTCGTCGTCTTCATCGAATCGCACTCCATAGCGTTCCGCTATGGCTGCATACTCGTCCTCTTCGGTCTGCGGCGAACGTGAACGACCACCAAAACCTAAATCTTCGGCCGTAGGCCCTGACTGCTTCAATCTGCGCGCTTCTTCAAAGCGACGATGACGACCCTTCTTCACGGCAGGGGCTCCGAACTGTGCTCGGACGACTACCGCTTCGGTAGCCGCCTATTGAATAAACATCGCAGATGACTCTAGCCGTTGAAATGGCTCAAAATGGGCATTATTGCAAGGTTGTTGGTAAAAGCCGAAGGCGTCCTCGCCCATCAAAACTGAGCCCCGCCTCACCCGTGAGAATCTTTTCTATGTCGCGACCAACGATTTCCGCACGCCAGCCTGTGGATAACCGTGAGTCCTTTGATTTACGCAGGAGATCCATGATGTCCTGTCGTGTACCTAACAAGGTTGCATCAACATGATGCTCACGAGCAAGTTCACCAATCCATGCGGCGATCAAGCTCATGGCTGGTCGAAACTCCTTATCAACATCGTCGTGCTCAGTATGTGGAATTTTCGCTTCAACAGCTCGACCGGCTGACACCGCGTCAACAATTTCCTGACCAACTTGTCCACCTATTTGTCGACTTTCAAGTCCTCGAATGGACGACAACTCAGCGACTGTGTGTGGCATTGCATGTGCCACGCCGAGTAGAGCGATATCTGAAAGCACGCGACGAGGCGGCATGTCGTGTTGCATTGCTTTGCGTTCTCGCCACTCCGCAACAGCCTGTGCAACGCCACGCGACGCAGGCTTCAGCGTGCGTACTTCCTTTATTCGCAACCAAGCATCGGTTGGGTCTTGTGGACCATTAGGGCGCTTACGAAGTTCCTCACATGCTTCCTCGGCCCACGAGGCTCTTCCCAATTCGTTTAGTCGAGCCATGATGCTGTCGTGCAGGACGAACAGGTAGTCAACATCGCTTGCGGCGTATTTCTGTTGATCCGCTGTGAGCGGCCGACGCAACCAATCTGTTAAGCGATCGCCTTTTGGTAATGAGATTTTCAATTCATTCTGAACTAGTGATGCAAGCGAAGGCGTCGACATACCAATGAAACCAGAGGACAACTGAGTATCAAATATTCGCTTCGGAATGGCGCCCGATGCATGCTGCAGTACTTCTAGGTCTTGTTGCGCTGCATGAACGACGCATAGTGAATCAGCTTCAAACAGCCTGACAAGCAAAGTCGTGTCGACCGCTAATGGGTCGACGAGTGCTGTGGATTCCCCGATGCGAATTTGCAGCAGGGCGAGCTTTGGGTAATAGGTCTTTTCGCGATGAAACTCGGTGTCTAATGCATATCGATCAGACACGACAACTTCATCAATGAGAGCATTAAGCGCAGCGTCGGTGTCTATCCACATCATTGGAAAACTGGCCTATTCGCCAGCGACGACAGCATTGCCTAGTGCGATCCAGCCTGTGGTTCCGCCAGCAATGTTCACAAGATTGTCAATGTCGAAATCAGCCAAATATTGACAAGCACGCATGCTTCGACCACCCACTTGGCAGATGACGTACACAGTGCCTGCGTGTCTAAATTCATCGACACGATCGTGCACTGTTGACAACGGAATCGAAATTGCAGACGGCACATGACCGGCGGCGAATTCATCGGATTCACGAACGTCAATGAGCAATGCTCCGCTTGCGAGAAGGGGTTCTAATTCGGAAACTGAAATCTCACCAATCATTGTGCTTATCCTATTGTGCGTCTTGAGGCGTATTGACGTTCGTTAAAACATGACTAGCGAAATGTTGGTCGTACACGTTGAGGCCAGTGATGGCTCGATGGATTGCGCGTTCGCCAGATGAGTAGGCCTCAATCATGTGGCTACGTGTTGCTTGGACATTCCAGCAGCTCAGCAGCCAGTGGCGTAAGTGCGGTGGCTGCTCGTCGGTTGCGACTACAACATCGCATTCTCTTTGATTCGCGATCAAACGATCAAAATCGGACGCCATAAAAAATGGAGTATCGCATGGTGCAAACACCACGAAGTCGCTTGATGCATTTTCCAAAACATCGCACATAGCACCGAGCGGCCCGTGTCCTTCGCGGCGCCCACTCACTCTCGCAATGCTGACGAAATCGGCGTGATCGACCGGTGGACCAACTACAGAACATTCACCATCAATAGAACCCGAGAGATGATTCAGAACAACAATTCCCATTGGTTTGCCGTCGATGAGATGCAGCAATTTATTGGAGCCAAAGCGTGTGCTCTGTCCTCCTGTGAAAACGAAACCAGAAATACTCGGACCCATAAAAACGGTTATGGTCTGCCGTTCGGATCACATTGCAATAAAAATTGTGAGCACCGCGTGGCTTCATCGGTTTCGCCAATATCTGCAGCTGTGCGAGCGAGACCATCTAAACAGTTCAGAAAACCATGATTTGTTGGGGCTGACCAACGTACATATCCGCTTCCCTTCCATCCATTGGCTCGCAACGCATCTAAACCGCGATGGTAACCAACGCGGTAAGCCATGTAACTTTCCACGGAATCTCTCGCAACATCTCCGAGCGCCGCCCATGCCGCAAGGTATCGAGGGTGGTTGGCCACTACTCGCGCAACTGCATCTCGTCGATCTCGATCATGTGAGGCAAGAGCTGCGTCTAACGCGGCTTGCAAGGCATTATCAACCGCTGGAAGAACCACGTTTGGGGGTCCGGTCCCTGAAACATTCACAGTAGAGCTCATGAGTTAACCGTATACGAGAAGCAGTTCGGTCTCTGGTTTTGCTGGCAGAATATGTTCATGATTGGAATTTCATTCAATGCCGACAGTGTGCAGAACTACTCGCTTATGGCGATGGGAGGCTCGTTCATCGGATTGTTGCTCGTATTGAAATTTGCTAAGTCCGTAGTGTCAAAATTGCTCCTGCTAGTCGTTTGTGTAGGAATTGGGGTGCTGGCTTTCACCCAACGCGACGCAGTGAACGCGTGCGTTGCATCGGCAAATAAACAGGCTCAGGCTGGCACGCCGTTTGAAACGACATGCACATTTTTCGGACAGCGAGTATCTCTCTCGGGTATTACCAAACAGCCATGATCGAATCATTTCTTACACACATTGATGCCTGTCCTACCGCCCATCATGTGGTGCGCAGAACAGCAGCGATATTGAAAGGCAACGGATTCAAAGATGTTTATCTCGATTCGGCTTTCTCCAGCGATCAACTTCAGCATGGTTTTGTAGTCAATGGAGGAACCATTATTGCGTGGAGAAATGCACAGACAATCTCAGCCGATGGAATACGAATCGTCGGCGCCCATACCGATTCGCCTGGATTGCACATCAAACCAAATCCGGATACGCAAACTCTCAATTGGCAGCAACTACAAGTTGAGGTGTACGGCGGTCCTCTGTTCAATTCCTGGCTAGATCGTGACTTGGCAATAGCTGGTCACGTGGTTCTTCGCGATGGAACTACGTCACTGTTTACATCGAATCGCCCAGTAGCCCGTATTCCACAATTGGCAATACACCTAGATCGCGAAGTGAACGATAAAGGCTTGATTCTCAATCGTCAGCAGCACCTCTCTCCTGTTTGGGCATTGGGAACTTCAGCAAGTTCCTTTGAAACGTGGTTGGCACAGCAATGTTCAGTATCGCCTTCTCAGATCGCATCGTGGTCTGCACAGTTGGTGGATACACAGAAGGCAGAAATTTTTGGTCGTGATTCTGAGTTTGTTGCATCGTCACGTATCGATAATCAAATCTCTTGTTGGGCCGCTCTCGCAGCTTTGCTTGCTGGCACCGGCGATCAACCCACGATGATCGCGCTGTTTGATCACGAAGAAGTCGGTTCTCAAAGCGCTCAAGGTGCTGGTGGCCCGTTGCTCGAGCACGTACTTGAACGACTTACTGCTGCATCTGGATCGACTCGCCCTGAATTTCTCACAGCATTACAGAAAAGTCACTGCGTATCAGCGGATAACGCGCACGCTGTCCATCCAAATTACACCGATCGCCACGAATTGAACAATGCACCAAATGTGAACGCTGGAATCGTGGTGAAGACCAATGTCAATCAACGTTACGCAACATCGCCGAGTTCGGTTGTGCCAATAGATCGCGCCGCAACTTCGGCAGGAGTCCATCTGCAAACATTTTCGTCACGAAACAACATCGCTTGCGGATCAACTATCGGTCCGATCACTGCAACAAGACTTGGCATCGACACGGTTGACATAGGTGTACCGCAATTGTCAATGCATTCAATTCGTGAAATGTGTGGCACGAAAGACCCAGTTGATCTAGTTGCGCTTCTCAGCGCATATTTCTCGCGCCTCTAGTTTTCAAGCGTTAATTAATGAGGCGGTTCGCTTCATCCAATAGTCTCTGCAATTCGTTTTGCAGTTGCACAGTCAAATCGCCGATCTGTTCTCGAGAAGCTCTGCCCCCACCTGGGACGTCGGCGACTATTGGTTTTCCGATGACCATGCGGCATTTTTTAAATCGAATTGCTTTCGATCCTGAGCGCATGACATCTTCAGTTCCGGCGATTGCTGCTGGAACGATTGGTACTCCAGTTTTCAAAGCAATGTAAGCGGCTCCGTCAAACAGCGGTTGCACCTCTGGGCCATAGTGACGAGTGCCCTCGGGAAACATCACGAGTGGTTCCCCACTTTGCACGATTGCTATGCATCGTTTCAATGCTTCAAGATCTGCTGATCCACGCGTGACCGGAAATGCACCGAGCCCGGTCATAATTTTGCCAATCGGTTTGTACTTCCAAATGGAATCCTTGCCCATGAATCTCATACGACGACGAGTTGCAGCCGAAGCTACAGGAATATCAATCGTTGACCGATGAGTCGGCGCGAAAACAAACGAACCTTCTCGTGGCACGTTTTCCAAACCAACGACTCGCAATCGAAGATACGAACGACAGATTCCGACAACAAGTACCCGCACAATTGAATAGAAAATCTTGGTCGAACGTGATTGTCCAACGATTCGAGAGTCGACGATGGCCATTACTTCGACCTCTCAACAAACAGTTGCTCAATTTCATTCACGACGTCATCAATTGCTCTATCGCTGGTATCGACGACCACTGAGTCACTGGACGATGCCAGAGGGCTGTCGGCACGGGTGCTGTCAAGTAAGTCTCGTTCGGCGATTGCCGCAGCAATTTGCGCAACATCACCACCGTCTTGATCTACTCGGCGCTGCGCACGCACTGCCGGCGAGGCAGTGAGGAACACCTTGAGCACAGCATTAGGAAACACTACGGTTGCGATGTCGCGACCCTCTATTACTCCCCCGCCATGCGCGCTTGCCCATTCCTGTTGGCGAATCCGCATTTCTGTGCGAACACCTGAGTTGGCAGCAACTTTGCTGACGTTACCAGTCACTTCTGGGCCACGAATCGCAGCGGTCGCGTCGTGTCCATTGATGATGACACGATCGATTCCTACATGTAGATCGCATTCTTGAGCCAGCTTGGTGACGACGTCTTGGTCGCTCAAGTCGAGTTCGTGCAACATGGCTTCAAAGGTGACCGCGCGGTACATCGCGCCCGTATCTAAATACTTCATGTGGAGACGAGCGGAGAGCGCTTTGGCAATAGTTGATTTTCCTGCACCTGCAGGTCCGTCAATTGCGATTACGCGACGATGTGCGTCAACTACCAACTTGTGTCCCTTGGTCGACCCTCTTCGTAACCAGAAGCACTTTGAATTCCGATGATCGCGTTTTTCCGGAATTCAACAGTGTTGTTCGCGCCTGCGTACGTGCACGATGAACGCACGCCGGCAACGATTTGATCGAGAATGTCTTCCACACTTGGGCGTTCAGGGTCGAGGTACATTCGCGAAGTTGAAATTCCTTCTTCGAAGAGTTCCTTACGTGCTCGCTCGACCGCCGATTCATCTCGCGTGCGGTTACGCACAGCGCGGTTGGACGCCATTCCGAAACTCTCCTTGTACAAGCGACCATTTGTGTCGCGAAGCGTGTCCGCTGCCGATTCGTAAGTTCCAGCGAGCCAGGAACCAAACATGATGTTTGCAGCACCTGCTGCGAGGCCGAGCGCAACGTCTCGCGGATGACGTACGCCGCCATCGGCCCACACATGCTTTCCAAGTTGAGCAGCCTGTTCTGAACATTCAAGCACTGCTGAGAATTGCGGTCTACCGACTCCAGTCATCATGCGTGTGGTGCACATCGCTCCAGGACCAACACCCACCTTGATGATGTCAGCGCCTGCGTTTATGAGATCGAGAGTTCCTGAAGCGGTTACTACGTTTCCCGCGACAACAGGAAGGCCAGCAACATTGGCTCGCACTTGTTCGATTGCTTTCAACATGCGTGTTTGATGCCCGTGAGCAGTATCGACAACGAGTACATCGACTCCCATTTGGGCCAGCGCTTTTGCGCGTGCGCCGGGTTCGGCATTGATTCCAACTGCAACACCGATCATCAATTGACCGTTCTTGTCCAGTGCAGGCTTATAAATTGTGCTGCGCAGGGCTCCCTTACGAGTGATGCATCCGACCAACTTGCCATCATTGTCAACAACTGGAGCAAAGGAAATTCTGCGTTCTGTCATTTCGTCAAACATGGCTTCTGCGCTCATCGTTGAGTTCAATGAAATGATCTCGCGACTCATCACATTTTGCAATTGCGCAAAACGATCGAAACCTACAGAGTCGTGTTCGGTGAAGATGCCAGATGGTCGACCATCACTATCCACCACGACTACCGCACCGTGTGCGCGCTTATAAATGAGGCTCAGTGCTTCGCCAACCGTTCCGTCACCTGGCATGGTGATTGGTGTTTCATAGATCGTGTGACGCGACTTAACGAAGCGAACAACGTTCTCAACAACGTCTAGTGGGATGTCCTGAGGTAGAACAACAAGTCCTCCTCGACGCGCCACTGTCTCGGCCATACGACGACCTGCGATTGCTGTCATGTTTGAAACCACGACGGGAATGGTGGTACCCAAACCGTCGGTAGTACTGAGGTCGACCCCCTGTCGCGATTGAACGCTAGACAGGCTTGGAACCATGAATACGTCGTTATAAGTGAGGTCGTAGTTCGGCGTACCGTTTAAAAACTTCATGACGTTTCCCCTTGTTCACGGTTTTGTCCAATTGCTAAACCCTGCTTTACGACCGCTTAAGGCTACTCCGAATTTGTAGCCTCGTAATCACATGAGTTCAATCGTTTCTAGCCACATGCCCGATGCAGTTGAACGGGCGGTCATCGTGTTGAATGCGGGCGGTCTCATTGGGTTACCAACTGAAACCGTGTATGGCCTTGCAGCGCGTGCAGACAAAGACGACGCAGTAGCAAAGATTTTTCAAGCAAAAGGAAGACCTACTGGGCATCCACTGATCTTGCATATTTCAAGTATCTCCGACCTAGATCGATACGCCGTCAATGTCCCAGCATCAGCTTTTGAACTCGCCCAGCAATGTTGGCCAGGACCGCTCACACTGTTGCTGAACAAAACTTCTGAAGTTTCTCATCTTGTAACTGGTGGCCGTGAAACGGTTGCAATACGTATTCCAGCAAATACATGTGCCTTGAAGATTATTGAACAATGCGGTAACGGCCTCGCTGCCCCTTCGGCAAATACCTTCGGCCATGTCAGTCCATCAACAGCACAGCATGTACTTGATGATCTTGGGGACAGAGTCGATCTCATCGTTGATGATGGCAATTGCTCCATTGGTGTTGAGTCAACCATCGTCGACTTCACTACACACGAGCCACAGCTGCTTCGTCCGGGCGGCTTCCCTGTTGAAGACCTTGAATTCATCATTGGAAAATCGATACTCATGCCATCGGGTGAATCACGAGCTTCGGGCATGCTCGCTTCGCACTATGCCCCAACATGCACGGTCACATTGGTGAACGATTTGACAGAAGCTCGAATTGTCAACGAGGCCAATCCACAGTCTCGAATCCTCGAGCATGCGGACAATATCCCGCTATACGCGGCGTCGCTGTACGCCCAAATGCGACAGGCAGACGACGACGGAATTTCAATGATCATCGCGGTGTTACCCCCTAAAACAGGGCTTGGTTTCGCGATTCATGACCGCCTAACAAAGGCATCATTCCTCTAGGCTTGTAAATCCAAACCCAGGGTGGCACCCGTCACCCGACTCCTAGGGGGAGAAAATACATGAAGAAAACAACTAAGGGCAAAATCGCAGCTCTCGTTGTCGGCCTTAGCCTCGTGGCTACTGCTTGCGGCGGAAATAAGGGCGGCGAATTGGAAGGAATGAAGGGGACGTACCCTTCAGTCAAGTTGACTGATGAGTTCCAAAATGGAATGAATGAGTTCTGGACATCAAAGGGCAACGATGCACTCGTTGACTTTTCGTATGCTGGTGAAGCATTTGACTCAGTAATGCTCGTTGCTCTTGCAGCAGAAGCAGCAAAGACTGACGGCAGTGCACTTGCCGCACAGATCCAAGCAGTTTCAGCAGGCGGCGAAGCATGCAGCGAGTTTGCAGCATGCGTAGCAATCATTGCAGCTGGCGGAGACGTCAACTACGAAGGCGTGTCAGGACCACAGGACATGAACGGAAACGGTGAGCCAATCAAAGCTTCGTACGGTGTTTACGAGTTTGATTCCACGAACAGATTCGACGCAGCAAGCGCCAAGGAGTACGTCCTAGCGGATTTACCTGCCTCAGACATTGTTCCGCTTGAACCACCAACCGTTGAACGCGTTGGCGATGGTGTGTTAAAGATTGGATCGCTCTTGCCAGAAACCGGTTCACTCGCATTCCTCGGACCACCAGAATTCGCTGGTGTTGAGTATGCAATCAGCCTCATTAATGCGGCTGGTGGCGTTCTTGGCAAGCCAGTTGAATATGTTCAGGGTGACTCGGGTGACACCAGCACTGACACAGCAAGCACCACCGTTGACCGTCTCCTCGGAGAAAACGTTGACGCAATTATCGGTGCAGCATCATCGTCAGTGTCACTGACCGTAATCGACAAGATCACAGCAGCTGGCGTAATTCAGTTCAGCCCAGCAAACACATCAGAAAAACTGTCGACATACCCAGACAATGGTTTGTACTATCGAACCGCTCCATCTGACATTCTGCAAGGTGCAGTTCTTGCGAACCTCATTGCAGGAGATGGTGTTTCGACTGTATACATCATGGCATTGGATGATGCTTATGGAACAGGCTTAGCCGCTTCAATTACGAAGAACTTGGAAGCTGCTGGTGTAACTGTTGTAGGAACAAAAATCTACGACCCTAAGGCAACGACATTCGATGCTGAAGTTGGCGAAATCAAGACTGCTAACCCAGACGCAATCATGCTCGTAACATTCGACGAAGGTTCACGTATCTTGCGCACCATGGTGGAGCAAGGAATCGGACCTAAGGACAAGAAGGTTTACGGTTGTGACGGCAACATGGGTAACGCACTCGGCGAAAACTTCGACTCGGGTAAGTAATCCCTGACTCTGTCAGATTAAGAAAGGCCCCCAGCCGAAAGGTTGGGGGCCTTTTTATTTACCTAAAAGAAGCTCAGCCGCCGGTCATTTTGGCGAGCGTACCCAAGTACAACTTGATGACATTTGGGTCTTCGAGAAGTTGGCGACCAGTGCCTGTGTACGCATTCTTGCCCTGGTCGAGCACGTAGCCACGATCAGTTACTTGCAGGCAACGACGTGCATTCTGTTCCACCATCAAGATCGCAATTCCTTCTGCATTGATGCGCTTGCATTGAATAAATACTTCGTCTTGCAACACAGGTGACAAACCCGCACTCGGTTCATCGAGCAGCAACAACTTTGGTTCCATCATGAGCGCTCGGCCCATGGCAACCATCTGACGCTCTCCACCAGACAGCGAACCTGCACGTTGGTTTGCTCGCTCACGTAATTTTGGAAACAGATAAGTGACATATTCGAAACGCTCATCGAACACACTTGGCTTGATGAAGCATCCCATTTCCAAGTTTTCGGAAACCGTCAAACTTTGAAACACATTTTGGGTTTGCGGAACGTATCCAACACCTTGTTCAACAAGTTCGTGCGCTTTCATGCCAGTGATGTCATTGCCCAAAAAGCTGACATTGCCGCCGCGTACTCCACACTGACCAAGAATCGCTTTCAACACCGTGGATTTTCCGGCACCGTTCGGTCCGATGACTCCAATAAATTCGCCAGCGCGAACTTCGATGTTGCAACCATTCAAGATATTTACTTCGGGCACGTAACCAGCAACGAGTTCATCAACAACGAGAACGCGATCATCCGACATTATGCATTCTCCTCTTTAAGCAATGATTTTCCTTGGTGAGTACCGAGGTACGCCTCGATCACCGCTGGGTTTGATGAAATCTGTTCTGGTGTTCCCTCAGCGATGATGCGACCCTCAGCCATGACCACTACCCAGTCGGAAACATCGTGCACCATGTCCATGTCGTGTTCGACGAACAGCACAGTCATGCCATCGTCCCGCAGTCCACGGATGTGTTCGTTCAAACTCTGTTTGAGCGCTGGGTTCACTCCGGCCATCGGTTCGTCAAGCATGACAAGTCGAGGGTTGGTCATGAGCGCTCTGGCCATTTCAAGTAGTTTCCGTTGACCGCCTGACAGCGTTCCCGCATATTGATCACGCATATGGTCAAGTTTGAATCGCTTCAACAACTCATCAGCACGACGCTCGATAATCTCTTCCTGCTTGCGATAGCGGAATGGCAACAATCCGTTCCACCATTTTTCGCCTATTTGGTGTGTAGCGCCGAGTTTCATGTTTTCGATGACCGACAGCTTTGTGAGGCTCTTTGTTAGCTGAAACGTACGAACCATTCCAAGGCTTGCTGTTTTGTGAGCCACAACCTTTTTGAGGTTTTTGCTGTCAAACATCCACTCACCAGTATCGGGTGTATCGAAACCCGTGAGCAGGTTGAACAACGTGGTTTTTCCTGCACCATTTGGCCCAATGAGAGCGGTGATTGATCCGCGCTGAACTTCGAGGTGCTGCACATCGACAGCAGTTACGCCACCAAAATTTCTACGCACGTTTTCTGCAAGCAGAATCGGGTCAGGCTTAGCTACACCCGGCGAAGCATTTACTGACGCCAAAGCAGCGCGAGCGCGTTGCGCGAGTTCCGAATAATTCCGTTCAGCGTCCATCTAATGCCATCTCTTCTTTGCTACCAAACACACCTTGTGGCCGAATTGTCATGAGCAGCATCAGTCCAAGTCCAATCAGCATGTAGTTCACTGGACCTACCTGTGATTTTTGAATGATTCCAATTCCGAAGAGATTGAACGGTTTGTCTTTTGTTAACTCACGCAAGAAATTGTCACTAAACACATACAGACCCCAGAACATCATCGGACCGATTACTGATCCACGCACCTTTGCAACACCACCAAGCACCAACGCTGTGAGCACATAGAAGGTCACGTCGCGGCTGTAGTTGTCTGGCTGCACGGACCCGCGATCAAGCGCGAAGATCATTCCAGAAAACATTCCCACTACTCCACCGATGATGAGCGATTGCATTTTGTAGCTGTACACGTTTTTGCCGAGACTTCGTACAGCATCTTCATCTTCGCGAATCGCTTTTACAACTCGCCCCCACGGACTCTTCATGAGCATGTAGACAAGGGATGAGAAAATAATTACGAGAGACCAACCAACGATCATCGTCCACAGCGAATATCCGCTGTATTGAAATGGACGAATTCCATACTGAGCACCTGGATCGAATGGGCTCAGATTTCTAAAGGACGCACTAAAACTGTTTATTCCGTCGCTTCCACCAAAGTACTGCTTGAATCGCACTGAACGAACAACAAGTCGAACAATTTCAGCTGTTGCAATAGTCACGATGGCCAAATAGTCGGCGCGTAAACGAAGTGTTGGTATACCAACAAGAAGTCCGAGGATGACAACGAGTGCAAGCCCGATGAGAATTCCCCACCACATGCCAACACCGAAATATTGCGACGTCATTCCAAGTCCATATGCGCCGCACGCCATAAATGCTGACTGACCGAAGTTCAACAGTCCCGTATAGCCAAATTGAATGTTGAGACCAATAGCAGCCAACGCGAAGTAAGCAGCGTCGATACCGAAGAATGCGGCAATGGTGTTTTCAATAATCTTGATGATGTCCATATCAGCCAACCCTCTGCTTGCGTCCGAGAATTCCCTGAGGGCGAACCACAAGCACGATGATCAAGATCAATAGAGCCGGTGCATTTTTAAGTTCTGCTGGAACCACAAGTGAAGCGAGTTCAACAAGCAAACCAACAAGGAAGCCGCCGACAAGCGCACCATAAGCAGAGCCGAGCCCACCCAAAGTAATTCCAGCAAACATGAGGAAGATCAGTCCTGAACCCATTTCAAAGCCAACTTGCTCGTCCAATCCGCGGAACACACCACCCATTGCCGCAAGCGCACCACCAGCAAACCACACAATGCGAATAATTTTTTGTGTATCGATTCCTGTGGAGGATGCAAGCGACGGGTTATCTGAAACAGCGCGAATGGCTTTACCCGTGCGCGAACGCTGCAAATAACCTGCGACACCCATCAGCACGATAAACGAAATGATGGTGGTGCTGAGATCACGCATCGTGATGCTTACAGGACCAAAGTGTTTCGCAACCTGCAAACTGAAATCATCTAATGGACGGGTACGACCACCGAATTGGTAGAGATACATGTTGCGCAACATGATCGAAAGGCCAACCGAAACTACAAGTTGCGAGATGAGACCGATGCCTCGTTTGCGCAGTTTTGCAAAAATAACTCCGTTCATCGCAAGACCGAGTACTCCTCCTAATGCAATGACAATTGGAGCGGCAATCAGTAGCGGGATGCCAAGAAGCACGTTGAACCAAAAAGCGATCAAACCACCGAAGGTCACCATTTCACCGTGGGCGAAATTGGTAAGTCCTGTTGTTCCAAAGATCAAGGACAAGCCAACCGAGCAAATAGCAATGATGAGTCCTAGGCGAACACCATCTACCAGTCGCTGAGCGATACGGTCCATCAAACTTGCTCCGGACTCCCCAGATGTACCGGCAAAGAACGTAACTCGTTTGGCGTTCGTCGTGAACGCATCCTTAACGATATTGACCACAGTCTTTGTGCCTTCGATGAGCGTTACCCCACTAGGCAGAGAAGCAACATCTAGCGTGACAACATAATCATCCTTGGCAGGCACAGGAATGGTGACGCTTCCCACACTGTCAGTTACACCTTCTCCGACCGCTATGCCAGCCGGGTCGGTCACTGAAATTTTTACACCAACGACCGGCTTTTTCTCAGAGACTCCGTTGTTGTTCGTTTGATTTTGAACAGAGACAATGATGGAATTGTCGGAGTCAGCAGCCTGCGCATTGCCAGGTGCGGAAAACATAAACATCGCTGCCAAGAGAACGGCGAAGGCCCGACCTACAGCAAAGACGCGGGATTTTGAATTGTTGGTGTCGGTCACTTCATCCCCAAACTTTGCTTGCATCTAGTCAAGCACAAGCAGGGTGCTGGCGGGAAGAAATACTGTAAAGGAGCACAGCCAAACAGCGATCGACAGCGCAACATGAACTGCCACAAGAGGTGCAGGCACACCCGCGAAGTACTGCACATAGCCAATGAAGCCTTGAGCGCACAGTGCGGCCAACAGGCGCAACAACAACGTTCCCTCATGTTCCCACCGTGGTGCGCTCTTTCTGGCCCGCATGGTCAAAACAAGAGATACCAGGACCAGCATCCAAACGGCTGCGGAGTGCATCTGCGTTGCGTGTTTAACACTTATTCCCAGCCGAGTTGCCTGCTCAGAACCCGAATGTGGTCCAGCACCGGTTACTACCGTTCCCAAAAACATCACCGTTCCCGCAACGAATATGAGCACCCAGCGAAGTGGCATATCAACTGCTACATGAGATTCCTGGGGCGCAATCTGCAGTTCAACTCGCTTCACTAAAACGAAGGCCGAAGAAACCAAGACAATCGACACCAAGAAGTGCGCCATATTCGACCACGGATTCAAACCGGTCAGTACGACGTAAGCGCCGAGCACGACTTGAATAAGCACCCCAACGACCAATCCGGCTGCATTTGCCGTAATCCGCCTTGATCGAGGCCTTAACAGGATCGAGCTTGAAACAGCCAGGATCACCGAAGCGGCCACAACGCCGGTAAATAGACGATTAATCTGCTCGATCGCAGCATGACCGGTTGAAATATCGACGAATTTGGTGCTGTTGCAATTTGGCCAATCAGAGCAACCCAATCCCGAGCCGGTTAGACGGACCAACGATCCAGTCACCACGATGGCATACAAGGATCCAAAGGCCACCCAGGCAACCAATCGGAATCTCTGCAACGAAATCTCTGGGCGACGCATCGTCGGCACGCTATCCCTTTTGCCCACAACCCTGGGTTCGGACGAACTCCAAAGTTGGAATCCTCACATTTTGTGGCTGAAACCCCACCAAAGCCACTATAAAACCACTATGAGCGTTGAGAGCAACATTTTTAGTGATTATTTCCTCAAGTTCCTCTGATTCTGGCCGATGCCTAATGCGGGTCTCACACCAGCAAATCAAGGGAGCAAGTTATGAACTCAGGAATTATTCGCAAGGCAATCGTTGCAGTTGCAGTCTCACTCAGCATCGCGACACTAGCTACGTCGATTTCAGCAACTTCAGTTGCTGCGCAATCCGTAAACGCTAAGTCAGCTTCGCTCCCACAATTGGGCGAATCTGGCCCTGAAGTTACTCGCATGCAACAGGCAATCGTTGCACGTGGATTCACCATCAAGGGTGGAATTGACGGTTCGTTTGGCCCTGCAACCCAAGTTGCATTGAAGTCGTTGCAAAAGGTTGCAGGTTTCGCTGCAACCGGAAATCTTGATGCCAAGACCGCAAAGTTTCTTGGTCTTGTTGATGTGGCTCCTTTGAGCAAGTCAAACTTCCCTACAGTCGGCGCATCTGGCGACGCAGTGTGGTCGTTACAGCAGGCACTCATCAACAATGGTGTTCAGGTGAAGGGTGGAGCCGACGGAAAATTCGGATTGGCTACTTCGATCGCACTTGGAAAGTTTCAGTCATTGAAGGGTCTTGCAGTTACAAAAACTGTTGATGAGTCAACCGCAATTGCTCTCGGTCTTCTTGCAGCACCTGTTCAAAAAGCTTCAACGAAAAAGACGGTTGCTGCAGCATCAGCTCCAGTTGTTGCGGTCGCAACATCAACCATCACCATTGATTCACTTCCAGTGCGCGGTCAGAAGAGTGACAATGTTCGTGCATTGCAAAATGCATTGATCAACGCGGGAATCGAAGTCAAGGGTGGCGCTGACGGAGTATTCGGCGTAGCTACTTCGGTTTCAATCGGCAAGTTTCAATCAGCTACCGGTCTCAATGTTTCAACCGTGTTGGATGCTCCAACCGCAGCAGCACTTGGTCTTATTCCTTCACTCGCTGAGTTGGGATTGCCAACGCTGCAGGCTTTCCCCGTGCAGGGTCGCTGTGGTTTTACCGACACCTGGGGTGCTGCTCGTAGCGCAGGTCGCAGTCACGAAGGAACCGACATCATCGGTGCACGTGGCCTTGCGTTGTACGCAGCTATGGACGGCACAATTTCAAAAATGACAACCGGCGGAGCACTCGGCGGAACTTCACTTCGTTTAACTGCAGCCGATGGAACCTACTTCTACTACGCACACCTTGATGCATTTGCTGCAAATCTTGCCAACGGACAAGTTGTTCGTGCGGGCCAGATCGTCGGGTACCTCGGTTCAACCGGCGACACCAACACCCCACACCTGCACTTCGAAGTGCACCCAAAGGGTGGCGCTGCGGTGAACCCTTACCCAATCCTCAAAGCTGTTGATGCTTGCAACGTTACGGAATTGCTCCCGCAGCCGTAATTGTGCAGCCGAACAAACGTTGGGAGAGTTGATGTTGATGTGAGAATCACCATCGGCTCTCCCAACAGCTCTTTATCGCGTTCGATCATCGTGAGTCAGGTGCTCGACATCGCTTAACCGTTCAAGACTGAAGGCATAACCGTCACCCAATTTTATGGACTTAATGGTGGTGATTGAAGCGTGATTAATGATGAATCGCTCCCACTCCCATGGTGTAGCAGTAAGTCCTAGTAGATGACAGATCAGCACACTGTTAGTGCCAGCATGTGCAAAGAACGCGAATCGCTCTCCCGGTGTATCAATGTGCCAAACAGGCAATTCCGTCTGTAAGCGGTGTACGCCATTACGTTCTAGAAATTCGGTTGCTCCAGAGTGAATACGTTGGACGAAGTCCTTTACCGACTCCCCTCCTTCAAGACCGTTCCATCGGTCGTGAGAGGCATTCTTCACTTCGTCGCGATATGCCTTAATCGTCTGCTCGGCCGGTGCGCCATGCCACGAGGGTTCACGGATTTCTTCAAGGAAGGGTTCTATCTCTAGTTTGCGATTCTGACGATCCAACGTTGGCTGCGCTGTGAGATGTGTTCGCTGCAACGGCGACGCAAAAACATGATCAAACTTCTCATCCGCCAATCGTTGTCCAAGTAGCTCAGCCTGGCGATAGCCGCGCACAGTGAGAGGAGGATTAACGACACTCTTGCCTTCGCGCACCCACTCAGGTTCGGCGTGACGTATAAGAACAAGTTCCATCACGTCAATCTACTTGATGGCTATGCCGCACTCATTGAAACTTGCCGTCAATGTCGCTTCGTATACATCGTCATTAATTGTCGGATTGCTCCGCGCAATATTCATCATTCGTGTGCCCAAACACGACGCCTGATCTGGGGTTATTGCTAAACCCCGTTGCTCTGCGATGAAGTATGCATATGACTTAATCGCGGTCTCTTCGTTATCAAAACCGTAATTCAAGTCGGGCTGAGGATCGACTACAACCGATGTTGAACTGATTGATTGATCATCACCAGGCGTGGCATTGATGCCTTGCGAAATTTGAACTTTGCATTGTTCCGAAACGAAACTCCGAAGCGAATCGAGAGACTCGACGTTGTCATTTCTCGACAGATTTTGCAAAGCGTTCTGCACGTTTTGATCAGTTTCGGCAACGGTGCCATCCCAATACACATTCTGCAATGCAACTGATAACTCTTCGTAAGACCGCATTGTTTGTTCTATGTCAGTCTTCACAGATGAAGGGGCGATGTCATTGATAATTGAAAGCGTCCCTGTCAGAACAGCAACTGTGCTTTGCAATTGACGAGGTGACGTTGTGGAAAAATTCTCTACTGCAACGCCAGTAGCAACGAGCGATGACTCCAATTCAGCAGCATGCGAACACAATGCCCGCGTCTCCTGGGTTTCACCACAGGCTGCTAACAGTAAGACAATTGCACTTGCAGAGATATACGCTCGCCTACGCATTGGTGCTGCCACTCGTCGAATTGAGCCATGCTTCATACAAGGCTGCGTACTTGCCGCGAGCACCGAGTAGCACACCGTGCGAACCATCTTCAACAATTCTTCCATTTTCGAGCATCACCACTCTGTCGGCGCGTGATGCGGTGGACAATCTGTGCGCGATCGAAATTGTTGTTCGACCAAGCGCGAGCCGCTCTAGGGCCCTCGAGATTCGTACTTCAGTAAGCGAGTCAACCGACGATGTAGCTTCATCGAGCACAAGAACATCGGGTTTCACCATCGATGCTCGAACCAATGCAACTAGCTGTCGTTCACCCGCGGAAAGTGAGGATCCTCGCTGGCCAACATGAGTATCTAAGCCATTCGGAAGACTTTCCAACCAATCCGACAGTCCTAATTCGTCGAAGGCGGCATTCATGTCTTGTGGTGTTGCATGTGGCTCTGCGAAAGCGAGATTATATGCAATGGTGTTGGCAAACAGAAAAGGTTCTTGTGGAACGACGATCAAGCGACGTCGTAATTCATCATTCGATACATCGGTGAGTGTGATTCCACCAATTTGAACTCTTCCAATTGTTGGATCTGTCAAACGAGCGATCAGTCGCGCGATAGTTGTTTTGCCGGATCCTGAAGGTCCAACTAGCGCCACGTGTTGTCCGGCGGCAATGTGCAGAGAAATGTCGTGCAGTACCGGAGTGTCATCGTCGTCTTCACCCAGACGCGCGCCATAAGCGAAACTCACTTCTTGTATATCAACAGACAACTTGCCCTGTGGCAATGGTCGAGGGTGTTCTGATTGAGGAGGTCCGATTGGAGTATCCAACACTCCCAACACGCGTCGCAAACCAGCAACTGCGCTTTGTACCTGGTCGATGATCTCAGTGAACTCCGCGATGGGTTCTAGGAATCGATACGTAAGGAATACGAACCCAACAAGAGCGCCAGATGTCAAACCACCTGCTGGGCCGATGAGCAATCCTGTACCTACAACAGCCATCACCGTGAACACCGCAAACACTTCTCCACTCGGAAAGAGAAATGCACCGATTACACCAGCTCGAACGTTGCTCTTCCTGCGATTACGCATTGACAGTGCAACGGTGTCAATCATTGTTTGCTCTGCTCCGTAGGCTCGCAACGTTTCCGCACCTGCCATAAGTTCAGACACAGTTCCTAAAAAGTCGGCATTGCGTTCTCGCGAAAGGTTATGCGCGCTCACCAGTCGCGACTGCACATAACGCAGCACGAAAATGAGGGGTGCACTGGTAACGAATGCAACTAGCGCCAATCTCCAGTCATAAGCGAGCATGACTGCGGCTACAGCAAACATCTGCGATCCATCGAGAAGCAACCCAAGTCCGCCCCACGAGAAGAATTGTGTGAGCGTTTCAATATCACTGGTTACACGCGAAACTAATGCTCCACGCTTTTCATTATTGTGCTCTTCAAGACTGAGCCTGTGAATGTGATCAAATAATTGCGATCGTAAAGAAAATAACCCGTGCTCGGCCCTAGTGCCGAGCCGTTTTGTTGCTTCCCGCAGGCAGAACGATGACAGCACCACGCACACAGAACCAACACCGCACAGTCGAATGATGTAGGACACATCCACTCGTCCAGGTTGCAATCCATGATCAATCGATTGCTGAATGAGAATCGGAATGACTAAACGAGCTCCGGTTCCGAACAGCGCGAGCAAGAACGTCAGACCAATTCCGCTTTTTAGCGCGGGAGCAACAGTGACACCTCTTCCAATGATGCGCGCAGAAGGAAACCGCTGATCGGTGTCCATGCTCATGAAGCTTTCCGATCTATCTCAAACGACATCATTAAATTCTTATATGGCGTACTAGTCAGCATGAGCTCATCATGTGTCGAGAGATCATGCACTACGCCAGAGTGAATGAACAAGACATAGTCGGCAATCTTTATCGTGGTCGGTCGAGATGCAACGATGATGGTCGTCGTAGTTTCTGACTGCGAGGCAAGACGATCAATCACTATTGATTCAGTCGTCGGATCGAGGGCGCTAGTTGTGTCATCCAACAGCAACGTCTGCCGTCCGCTGGCAATTGCCCGCGCAAGTGCGATTCGCTGCCGCTGTCCTCCGCTCAAACTGATGCCACGTTCGCCGACGATGGTGTCGATGCCATTATCAAGTTCTGACACGAATTCTTCGCTTACTGATGCCCAAAGGGCACGGGCAATATCTGTTATCGGCAGTGACTTACCGAGTGTCAGATTGAACTGCAAGGAACCCGAGAACAAAAACGGTTCCTGAAACACAAGCGCTGATCCGCCTTCAGTGACATGTACTGAGCCCGTCCGTGCATTGATCAATCCTGCGATCATCTTGAGAAGGGTTGACTTCCCTGAACCCGTTTCACCCACTACCGCAACAATCGAGCCAACAGGAATCGTGAAGGTGACATCCGTGAATATGGGTTCAGAATCGTCTGCGTACGAGAAGCTCGCACTTCTTACCTCAACAGCAGATTTGGAGCCCACAGGCAACAGGTTGACTGTTGGCTGAGGCTCTAAGGGTTCATCCAGGATCTCCCTCACGCGCTTAAAACCACTGGATGAATGTGGTATTTCGCTGAGTAAGTAACCGATGATGCGAAGAGGAAATACCAGCAACGTGAACAGATAGATGAAACTTGACAACTCACCGATGGTGAGGGACCCACTGCGCACTCGAACTGCACCGTAAGCAATTAAGGACACGTTGACCAGTGAAGGCGTGCCGTCAACCAAGGCTTCAAATATCGCTCGTGCATTAACAGCACGAATTCGAGCATCCTTCAGTTTCGATGAAATGGTTGCTAGTCGCACATGCTCACGATCTTCCGCACCAAAGGCCTTCACCACCATCACACCATCAAAACTCTCGTGAACTGCTTCGGACAAGTCCCCCAAAGCCTTTTGAGCGGAATCGAAATGACGATCAATACGACGCTGGTATCCGAGGTTTAAACCAAAGAGCAGCGGAATGACAGTGACTGCCAACAGGCCAAGCGGCACATCAATGACCACTAACCAAATACTGGTCAAGCCAACAAGAAGCACTACAGAAGTGCTGAACGGCAAAGGCCCGAGCACTGATGCCGCCGTATCAGAGTCAACTCCGATGCGAGCAACGAGGTCTCCAGTCATATGACGCTGATGCCACCTGGATGGTTGGCTCATGACGTGGCGAATGAGCTGTGTCGATAGCGACTCAGAGGTAGACCAGTGCGAGATTCCAGCATATGAACGACGAATAACCACGCCTACCGCCCGCAAAAGGCCAATGCCTACAACAATGATTGAAGCGATCAAGAACGTGTGGCGATCGATCAAATTCAACTGATAGCGCGGAATGATCACATGATCCACTACGTAACCAAGTCCAAAACTGGATGCAACGGTACAAACTGCGTAAACGGACGCTCCAGCAACAGCTATCAAAAATGGTTTTGGATGGAATTTCAGCAACTGACGTAGCAGCGATATTGCTAATCGGAGTCGAGACTGTTCCACTGGTGCAACTCTAGTTCGCTGACAATCATGCGAAAGAGAAAGTTAACAAGGGTGAAGTACTATTCACGCTGTGACCTCCCCTGTTTCAAATGCACGCACGACTCGTCAAAAATTATCCCGACTAACGGCTCGCACTGTGATTGGAACCTGCATCATCGGTTTGCTCGCGATGTGGATTTATGCATTTGGATTTGCCTCAAAAGAGTCGGTGAATAAAATTTCGGATCTGGCGTGGACAGCTCGTGCGGAAGATATTTGCAGTCAAGCAATGACACAAAGACTCGCGCTAGCCGACCTTCGGCAAATATCAGATGCGGGCGCCAATGCGTTAGCCGAGCGAGCAGCACTGGTCGATAAAGCGACCGACACGCTTGAGAACGCCATTAACGCGATATCGGCAGTCGAACCAACCGACCCTAAAGGTAAGGCAATTGTGCCCCTGTGGATAGCTGACTACAAGCAGTTGATTAGAGACCGCCGGGAGTACGCAAATCAATTGCGAACAGGAATCAATAAATCGTTTGCTGAGTCCATGTTTGAAGGTTTACCGATAAGCGAAAAAATATCTACGTTCGCTGCTGATAATCGGATGTCCTCCTGCAAAGTTCCAATGGACTTATCTATCTAAATTCGTCAGCTGGTACCCAACCACTTGCTTCCGAATAGCGCTTGACGACGCGCGCAGGTGAACCAACAGCAACGCAATAGTCGGGCACATCACCATTGACAACTGAATTTGCACCAATTGCGACATGCTTACCAATGTGCGCCCCTGGTAGGATCACACTTCCAGCACCGATCCAGGACCCTTCACCAATGATCACCATCTTCTCGGGCTGAGTCTGCATCGAGATAGGGACATCAACTCGCTCGTATCCGTGATTCTGATCGGTGATGTACACATGGTGTCCTGTCCATACGTCATCGCCAATGTCTATTCCCAAGTGACCAACAATTCCGCTACCACGCCCGATAAGACATCGATCGCCTATTCGAACCACGGGATTCGTCAGGCAAACCTGTCCCGGAACCATTCCCGCCGATAGCGCAACATGTGTTCCGATCATGGTGTTGTCACCTATATGTATGTATTGCTCATTAAAAATGGTTGTTTGCGGAAAACAAATAATGCTGTTCTTCCCGAATGCTCCAAATCGCTTCCCCCTCACTGTTTCAGGACCTATTGACCCATGAAGCGAAAGCCAATCCCAAATAGCGTGCGTGACCCGCTCCTTTAACCGCAGGGTCAATGCAGAAATCATGATCTGCAATCTAATCGGTAGCCTGATTTCGTGACTGAAGCGTTATCGCGACCTCGCATCACCGTGCCCATGGTGATGGCCAAAAAGGGTTCAGCGCAACCACTAACCATGATCACGGCCTACGACGCAACGTTTGCGCGCATTGTCGATGAGTCCGGGGTGGACATGATCCTCGTTGGAGACTCAGTCGGATCCGTTGTGCAAGGAGTGGCAAACACCATTCCCGTCACCTTGGAAGAAATGGAATACCACGTGAAATTGGTGGCGCGTGCGAACCCTCGTGCGTTGATAGTTGGAGACCTCCCATTTGGTTCGTATCAAGTGCATACCGAACAGGCGGTACGAAGTGCAATCAGACTGGTGAAGGCGGGTGCTTCAGCGGTGAAGCTTGAAGGCGGCACCACAATGACCGACACCATTGCGGCAATTTCTCGTGTTGACATTCCCGTGATGGGCCATATCGGACTCACACCGCAGAGTTACCACCGAATGGGTGGACACCGCGTTCAAGGACGTGTTGATGGACATGAGGCGGGCGGACGTGAACGCCTGCTCGAAGACGCTCAATCAGTCGAGCAATCAGGAGCTTTCGCCATCGTTATTGAAGGCGTTCCACGCGACCTTGCAAAGGAAATTACGAACACAGTATCCATTCCAACAATTGGCATCGGAGCTGGACCTGATTGCGATGGACAAGTGCTTGTACTCCATGACATCCTGGGACTCTCACAAAACACGCTCAAATTCACACGCAGGTATGCCGACGTTCGCTCGACAAGTATCGATGCATGTAAGCAATTCGTTACTGATGTACGAAATGGGTCGTGGCCAGACGATGACCACTCTTTTCACTGACATTCAACAATTCACCACGTGGCGGAATGAGATTCCTAAGCATGACACCGTTGGTTTTGTCCCAACAATGGGGGCCCTCCACGGTGGCCATATCAGCCTCATGCAACGAGCTCGGTCTGAATGCGATCACGTTGTAGTCAGCATCTACGTCAATGCACTGCAGTTCAATTCACTGAATGACTTCTCGAAGTACCCTCGCACCGAATCCGTTGATTTCGAACTGTGTGCACAAGTTGGCGTTGATTCCGTTTTAGTACCTCTTCAGTCCGACATGTTTATATCCGATTCACCCAACTTGCTGTCTCCATCTAAGGAGGCTGAAGCGTTCGAAGGCACAGATCGTCCTGGACATTTTTCGGGTGTGGTAACTGTCGTTGACCGACTGTTTGCGGTTGTTCAACCAACAGCTGCCTACTTCGGATTGAAGGATTACCAACAAGTCGCCGTGATCAGAAACATGGCAACCACGTTGCACCCTCGCATTGATATCCGCCCATGTGACACGATGCGCGAAACCGACGGTCTTGCCATGTCAAGCAGGAATCGGTTCCTCACGGAAACCGCTCGTGCAAGCGCTGGTCTTATTCCGCTGGCTCTGAGTACAGCAATCGCCCACTGGCGAAACGGTTGTCGTGATGCAAGCGAAGTAACGGCAATTGCACGTTCGATTTTTGACCGCGATGCTTCAATTGAACTTCAATATCTGTCCATCGTGAAAGATGGAACGATGGATCAGGTGGAAGCCGTTAGCGAACGAGATTCCATCATTGCTGCTGTTGTCATTGACGGGATTCGTCTTATTGACAACATGCAATTTTCTAACGCTTGATCATTGAGTCGGTTTGTCTCACCCGATAGCGAATGGTGAAAATCGAGTCTCCGCTCAGAATCCCGCCTCGTGAAAATGTTCGGCCATTTTGCCAATTGGATAGCCCCAACTCTGGTTTGTGAAGTGCGTATTGCCCGTCGACCCAGCGAGTCATTCCATCGCCGAAAAATGGAGAATTGGACGTACGCCATGCCTCTTCCAATTCGTCTGCATCATCTGACATTACGGATAACACGAAAGAAGGCGAATACCGGTTGTACATGGCCACAGCAGAAACTAAATCATCAGCAACAACAATTGATACCTCTGGATCGTTTTCCCACTCCCATTCCGTACCAATACATTCGTGTTCAATCATCTGTGTTGCACAGATTGATGGCACGTTGCACGATTTCAAAGCATTGATAGCTTGTTCGTCCACGTGCAACACCGCGTGCGCCTTTCGGTGCTGAGCTGCATCGCAAATGCCATCAATGATCGCCTGCAGTGAGTTGGACAACGCATCACGCGTAATGACAATGGTGTTCAGCGTATTGCAAACTTTTCTATCCAGTGAAAATTGAACGACTCTACTCAAGCGTTCAAGATCTTCGGTTTCCGAAACAACCATCCACGCTCCGCCGGTTCCATGCAGGCTTGCAGGTATGCCATGTTGCTGAGCGATCTCGCCGAGTAACGCAACCGATGAACCACTACCCCTTGCTACGGCTAACGACAAACGGCGATCGGAAAATAAAGCCCACGCACACGCGTGAGTTTTTGAAGGCAACAGAACCACACACCCTGTTGGCAAGCCCGACTCCTCAAGACTCGGAATAACACAAAGCCGCATAATCGCTTCTGCCGTTTGGAAAGCATCACTTCCAATTCGAAAGACACAAACGTTGCGGCTACGTAGTACTCCGGTTGCATCGGCAAAAACATTGGGTCGTCCCTCAAAGACAAACCCAATCACTCCCAATGGTGCTGAATGAGACTCAATCGTCCAACCGTCATGCACGACCTCGTCTACTGGCGAATCAGATGTCGGCATCGACCCCCATAAACCCAGTGCTTCAATCATGTCCTGTTTCATCGAGTCGCTGAGTAGAAGCCGCGTTGTTGACCGTCCCAAAGCGTCTGCTGTAGCAACATCTTTATCGTTAACGACTCGGATCTGATTAAAAATGTCGACATCGAGGAGCCTTCTGGCGAAGGCTGCATAAAATTGTGATATCTGCTCGTCGTCAACACCACTCAGTGCCCCGAAAGAAATCAGCGCCTCGTCAATGCACGACTTCACCACTTCCGCCTCTGCTTGTGGAATGCGGAGCAAACCGCTCGATGGAGTTGCTACCAACCGATCCCCTTCGGAAAAGGTTTGTGAGATTTCCTCCCCAATGTCTACGAGACGGCCATCAATTAGAACTTTGTCATGCGGGCTAATTTTCACGAGTGCTCCATACCCTCCCATCGTAGATCGGTAGTCTGATTTCATGAATGATCGCTTGTATTTTCGCCAGTTGTTGTCTGGCACGGATTTTGCGGTGCACGACCAAATGGCGCACCAAATGGTCAACTTCGTCTATCTGATTGGTGATACGCAAACACGTGAATGCATCATCGTCGACCCTGCTTACGCTGTAACCGAGATTGCAGAAATTGTTCAATCAGATGACATGAATCTGGTTGGTGCTCTCGGCACCCATTATCACCCCGACCATGTGGGCGGAAAAATGATGGGCTGGAATATCGAAGGCATATCCTCCTTGCTCGAATTGAACGAAATACCAATTCACATTCAAAAAAGCGAAGTTGAATGGGTGACAAAAACAACCGGCGTATCGTCAACGCATCTCACACCCCATGTAGGTGGCGATGTTGTTCATGTCGGTGAAATCGCGATCACATTGCTGCACACGCCTGGTCACACACCCGGCAGCCAATGCTTCCTTGTAGATGGCAATTTGGTTTCCGGTGACACGCTGTTTCTCGAGGGTTGCGGACGAACAGATTTGCCCGGATCGAATCCTGATGACATGTACGACAGTTTGAACATGCTCGCTTCATTGCCAAGTGACACCATCGTTTACCCGGGCCATCGCTATTCAGATCCAGCATTTCTCGCCCTCGGCCAGGTTCGTGAATCTAATTACGTCTTTAAACCAACTTCAAAAGAAGGTTGGCTGCAGTGGTTTGGTCAGTAACCGTTATCAATTACTGAAATAATCCCGAGTACACGCTATTCACGCCTGCAATAGCCAGCAGAACCAGAACCGCAATGCGGAACCTATCTGGATGAACACGGTTACGAACCACTTTGCCAACTGTTACACCAGCAATCATTGAAGGCAAAACCGAAACAGCAAGCCAAAGATCAGCCATACCAATTTCGCCGAAGATTGAAAACAGCAGCAGACCGTAAAGACCACTGATGAGAAAAATCATATTCAATGTTGAACGAAACACATGCGGTTCACTTTTTCTTGCCTGAAGTGCAAAAACTAATGGTGGACCATTTGTCGATGTTGATGTTAAGAGAAATCCACTTACTATTCCCATGATCCAATCAAGGCTGATGTGTGTTTCGCTGAGATCCCTTCCCCGCATAAGCAAAATCACACCGAGAAGAACACCAACCCCCAGGAACACTTTCAGAACATGTTGATCTGCATAGATAAATGCGACTAATCCAAACGGTGCTCCAAAAAATGAAGCCCATAAGAATCGCTTAACTTGATCTTTATCTTGGTCATGCCGAAGATCACGATATTGGTAAACATTATTTGCAGTACCAATAAGCGAAGCCAAAATGACTGCCCGATGCAAACCAATAACCTGCATCATGATTGGCACAGACAGCAGCGCGAATCCGAAGCCAACGACCGACTGCGTGAAGGCGGTAGCCAGGACGATTAATGCCACGCCGACAAAAGCTGCGATCGATACGTCCATCACGACATGATCTCTTCCAAACATTGAGTAAACACTGACGTGTGTAAATCCACATCTTCTTCGGTGTGAAATGGCGTCATAAGCGCCATATTGTGAAATGGTGTGAGCAGGATTCCACGATTCAGTGCATACAAATGCATGTATGACTCCAACCCGTCATTCACTGTCGCTGCCGCTTGTGCCCCATTCTGCGGATGGTCTGCAAACCAATATTCAGCTCTACAGCCCAGTTGCTGAACCGTCCATGGAAGTTCGTGGTGAGTAATTGCTGCTTGTACACCTTCACTCCAACGTGTAGCGAGAGGAATCGCAATATCGAAATCCTCTTGCCTTAGCGCGTGAGTGAGTGTCGCCCGAATTGCTGCACCGGCTAGAGCACTTCCGCTCAATGTACCTCCGATGCCCGAGACGTCAAGGTCATGGCCATGCATGAGGTTTTCTACCCGACGTGAAATGTCAGCAGACATTCCATAGGCAGCAACTGGAATTCCACCGCCAATGGTTTTACCGATTACCAACATGTCGGCGTCAATTCCCCACAGCCGCGATGCTCCTTGCGGACCTGCGCATATGGTGTGCGTTTCATCGAGAATGAGAATCACGCCGTATTTTCGTGTGAGTTGTCGAACGCCTTCTAGGTAGCCACTTTGCGGCAACACAATTCCGATGTTTGTTAATGCTGGTTCCATGAGCACACATGCAACCTCTCCGCCAGCAAGTGCTTGCTCCATGGCTGCAAGATCGTTGTACGGCACCGCAATTGTCGTGAGCCCTGGCTGCACCTGGGGACCAATTGCTCCAGGACGGCTTACCGTCTTGCCGTCCTCATCCAGAATGACAAGCGTTTCGTCAACGGTTCCGTGATAGCACCAGTCATTCACCACAATCTTCGGCTTGCCGGTGAGTTGCCGCGCAATCCGCAAACTAAAACGGTTGGCATCAGTTGCACTCAAGCAAAATTGCCATTTATCCATTCCGAATCGTTCCGACAGATGATCGGCCACCCAAGCGATATCCGTAGACGGCAACATGGTGGTAAATCCCCGTTGCGCTTGTGTCGATATTGCGTGAGAAATTGGAGCATTCGCATGACCAGTCATGGAACCGGTGTCGCCTAAGCAAAAATCGACATACTCATGGTCATCGATGTCGACGATGGTTCCGCCTCTAGCCCTTTCGGCGATGATGGGAAACGGTCCTGCCCAGCGCTTCATCCATGGCATGGGAACTCCCGCCACGAGCGAGTTCTTCAACCGTGTGGCTTCGTGCTGCGATTTCGGGTGTTCCTGCACAAATCTGTTCACCTCGATACTCATCAATTGTGAAATCCGTGAATCAGCGATCATTGACCCATTCTTATAGATCCTTGCGATGACTTGTTGCTTCTACACTGGCAACATGTCAACACTTCGGATTGATGGACAACGTCTCTTGGATCGCATTATGGCATTGGCGGCGATTTCCCCAATTGAAGGTGGCGGAAACTGTCGTCTTGCCTTGACTGATGAAGATAAAGACGGTCGCGATCTTGTCGTTACGTGGATGAAAGATTTGGGGCTTTCGGTTTCAGTGGACGTTGTCGGCAACATCATCGGCGTATGGAATGTTGGCAGTGGCTCCCCTGTAATGACAGGTTCGCACATTGACACTGTGCGCACCGGCGGTAAATATGACGGAAATCTTGGGGTGCTTGCAGGACTGCAAGTCATTGAGACACTGCAACAGGCCGGTGTCACTCCGCAGCGACCTTTTGCTGTTGGGGTTTTCACCGATGAAGAAGGTGCACGTTTTGCGCCCGACATGCTGGGCTCGTTGGTATTCGTTGGCGGACTTTCCGTTGAGGAAGCACTCGATATACAAGCCATCGATGGTCCACGACTTGGCGACGAACTCACACGTATTGGTTATGCAGGAAACACGCCATGCCCGCAAACTCCGCCACACGCATTCGTCGAGCTCCACATCGAGCAAGGACCTCTCTTGGAAGCCAATGATGTCCGCTTTGGTGCCGTAACTGGAGTTCAAGGTATCTCGTGGCAAGAGCTGACCATTACGGGGCAAAGTAATCATGCCGGCACCACCCCAATGCGCTTACGCAAGGATCCTGTTGTTGTCGTTGCAGAAGTTGCGAAGTTTTTACATGACCTCGCCTTGCGGTACGGCGGCAACCAAGTGTGCACCGTAGGAAAAATTGATGTTCATCCGAGTTTGATCAACGTTGTTGCAGCCAAGGCAACGATGACGTTGGACGTACGAAATACCGATGAGCAACTTCTGAAACAGGCTGAGCATGAAATTGCTCATTTCATCACGGAAATTGCACAACGCGAAGGAGTCACCACATCCGTTCGAACGCTTGCGCGTTTTGAACCGGTGCAATTCGATCAGCGAGTAATTGACATTGTTCACCATCATGCAATCGAATTAGGACACACCGTGCAGTACATGCCGTCTGGCGCGGGACACGATGCTCAAATGATCGCTCGAGTTTGTCCTACTGCAATGATCTTTACGCAGAGCAAAGATGGACTTAGCCATAATCCGGCCGAATACACATCTCCTGAAGATCTTGAAGCTGGTGCCAACATTCTCTTACAGACCATGCTGACTCTTGCAGAGACAGACTTTTCATAACGCATTCAATCCTTCTACTCATCAGCAATTAGGCTCATCGTCATGGCACGAATCGTTACTGTCGCAGCAGCACAATTAGGACCAATACAACGAGATGATTCTCGAGCTTCGTGCGTGGAGCGAATGATCACTCTGTTGCAGCAGGCTGCACAGGCTGAATGCGACTTGGTTGTCTTTCCCGAGCTTGCTCTCACAACATTTTTCCCACGTTGGTTTGTATCCGATATTCGTGAAGCAGACCACTGGTATGAAACCTCCATGCCAAATGCTGAGACACAGCCGCTGTTCGATGAAGCCAAGCGATTGAAGATCGGATTTTCACTCGGTTATGCAGAACTCACTGCGGACGGCCAGCGTTTCAATACTCAGATTTTGGTTGAAAAAGATGGCTCAGTTGTCGCCAAATATCGCAAGGTACACATCCCCGGTCACGAAGAACACGAACCAGATCGTCCATTCCAACACGCTGAGCGCTACTACTTCACTCCAAGTAACGAAGGCTTCGGAGTGTGGAAAGCATTTGGCGGACGCATGGGCATGATGATCTGCAATGACCGTCGTTGGCCTGAGACCTATCGCGAAATGGGACTCCAGGGCGTAGAAATGATCTTGTGCGGATACAACACTCCGATGCACTACGTTCCGGATCCATCGCAGGATGTGCTCGCTGGTTTCCACAATGCGCTTGTGATGCAAAGCGGTGCATACCAAAACGGAACATTCGTCGTTGGAGTTGCAAAAGGTGGCATTGAAGAAGGTGTTGACAGTCTTGCCGATTCCAGCATTATTGGACCTTCCGGAGAGATCCTCGCCAAAACGGTGACCAATGGAGACGAGATTGCCGTTTCAGCATGTGACCTGGATTGGTGTTACCAATACAAAAACACCTTGTTCGACTTTGACCGGTATCGCCGCCCAGAGGTGTATCAACGAATCACGCGCCAACGAGGCGCAATTCTGGCTGACTGAACGAGTCTTTTTTACATTCTGTAAAACCCAAACCCAATAGGTGTATGGTAAACCTAGCAATTGGGCGAAGGGGGCGGGTATGGAAGACACGATGGTGCAGTTCGTAGCCAATGGCGTCCCTGTCAGCGTGCGTGGCAATCACCCGCACTTGCTCTCTGCTCTCCGAGAAGAACTCAACATCACTTCACCGAAGGATGGTTGCTCTCCTAGTGGCCAATGTGGCTGTTGCACCGTATTCGTAAACGGCAAAGCGGTGGTGAGTTGTCAAACGAGTTTAGAAAAGGTTGCCGGCGGTGAAGTCACGACCCTTGAAGGCATCGATGAGTCAGAGCGTAAAAAGTACTCCGATGCTTTTGCCGCGTGTGGCGGATTGCAGTGTGGATTCTGCATTCCAGGAATCGTTGTTCGCGCGAAAGCTCAAGTGGACAAGAAAGGCGCTGACCTCAAGCGCGAAGATATGGCGCGCCATCTTGGCGCGCACCTTTGTCGCTGCACAGGATACGTCAAAGTTTTGGACGCAATTGAAATGGTTGCCCAAGGTCAAACGCCCGTGTTGCCAAAAGTTGGTGGCATTGGATCGCGCAGCGTCAAATACGAAGCTCACGAACTCGCGCTTGGCGATCGTGGCTATGTCGACGACATACGCATCGAAGGCATGCTGCATGCTTCATTGCACTTCACAAAACACACGAGAGCAAAAGTCATCGGTATTGACACCTCTAAGGCGCTTGCCCTAGATGGTGTGACTGCAGTGTTTACGGCAGAAGACATTCCAGGTGAATTGATGGTGGGCATCATCTACAAAGATTGGCCAGTCATGATTCCTGTTGGTGGCTACACCTCGTATGCAGGTGACGTCCTCGCAGTTGTGGTTGCTCATGATCGCATCACCGCGCGTGCAGCATCCGAATTAATTGATGTGCAATACGAGGTGCTTCAACCTGTCACCGATCCTCGTAGCGCAATTGCCAGCAACGAAATTGCGGTATGGAAGACAACATCCAATGTTCTGAGCACCAGTGCATACAAACGTGGAGACGTAGAAGCCGCATTTGCATCGTGTGCACACATTGTCGAACAAGATTTCAGCACTCAGCGTATTGAACATGCATTCCTAGAGCCAGAAAGCACGTTGGCTGTCCCGTCAGAAGATGGAACGCGGCTTCACGTGTATTCCGGAGGCCAAGGCATTTGGGACGATCGCAACGACATCGCCAATCTGCTTGCACTATCCAATGATCAAGTAACGGTTGAGCTGATTACGAATGGTGGTGCCTTTGGTGGCAAGGAAGACATGAGCAACCAGGCGCATGCTTCTTTAGCTGCCTGGCTACTTCAAGTGCCCGTGAAGTGCACGCTGTCTCGCGAAGAGAGCTTTCTCATGCATGCCAAACGCCACCCCATTGACATGTCGTACAAGATTGGCTGCGATGAACACGGCAAAATTCTTGCACTTCATGTGCGAGCTATTGGAGACAGCGGAGCGTATGCAAGCGTTGGAATGAAGGTGCTTGAGCGCATGGCGGGACACGCCAGCGGACCATATCTCGTACCAAATATTGACGTCGAGGCAATAGCAGTAAGAACAAACAACCCAGTGTGTGGTGCGTTTCGCGGGTTTGGTGCCAACCAAGCGCAGTTCGCCATGGAAGGTGTACTCGATCGGTTGGCTGAAAAGGTCGGGATTGACGGCTGGGCAATTCGCAGAGCGAATGTGATCATGCCCGGCATGGTGTGGGGACCTGGTCAAATCATGGACGATGGTTGCCTTGGTGCCTCAAAATGCCTTGACACGATCAAACCCGCTTACGACGCTGCTCGAGCTTCTGGTAAGGCAATCGGACTGGGACTTGGTTTGAAGAACAGCGGACTCGGAAATGGGTTTAAAGAAATCACACGCGCTGTTGTGCACTTTAAACATGATGGACGAATTGAGGTGCGCCATGGCTGGACCGAAATGGGCCAAGGCATCAACACTGTTGCTCAGCAAGTTGCTGTAGAAGAACTTGGTGTCGATGGCTCGCTGATTGATGTCATTGTTGACACCACACGCGAACTTGGTCTTGGCCAAACAACCGGATCTCGCGGAACGCTCATGGGTGCAGGCGCCGTTAAATCTGCGTGCGAAGCCGCTCGGGAAGCGAACTGTGCAGTCGGAATTGATCACGTCGGCGAATATCGAGTGGACTGGACTACCAAACTTGGTGAACCTGGCATCGAGAATCCGATCATTCACTCAACATTTGGATACGCCGCACAACTCGTCATCGTTGATCGTGAAACGGGAAAGATCGAACACGTTGTCGCGGCCCATGACGTTGGACGTGCTGTAAATCCACAACTTTGCGAAGGCCAGATCGAAGGCTCAGTACATATGGGGCTCGGCTACGCACTCAGCGAGGACTTCCCTAGCGATCCTGAAACCGGGTTTCCGACCAATAAGACATTGCGCAGTCTTGGCATCCTTCGTGCAAAGGATGTTCCAAGAATCTCCGTGCAACTTGTCGAATCTGCCCAGCCGAATTCCCCATATGGAATTAAGGGTGTTGGTGAAATCGGTTTGGTGCCAACAGCGGGTGCAGTTGCAGCCGCCTTGCATGACTTTGATGGAGTGTGGCGATCAAAACTTCCAATGAAGCGTGACGATTCGAGTTCCGAGGATTAGCCATGACGAACATCACGCCAGGGATGGTCTGCGCTCATCACCATCTCTACAGTTCACTCGCTCGCGGAATGCCAGCCCCACGCGGCAAGACGGATTCGTTTATCTCCATTCTCGAAAATATCTGGTGGCGTATAGACGCCGCCCTTGATCTCGACATGATTTATTGGTCCGCAGCATTAGGTGCAGCCGAGGCACTGTCAAGTGGAACCACATGCATCATCGATCATCACGAATCACCTCATGCAATAGAGGGTTCGCTTGCAACAATTGCCAAGGCTTGTCGCGACGTCGGCGTGCGCGTAAATGCAAGCTACGGCGTAACTGATCGTTGGGATAACGCTGGAAACATTCACAGCAGTGTCGATGCTTCAACCAAGATGACCAGCGGTGCACGGCGCGGGCTTGATGAAGGTCTTGCATTCATCAAAAGTGGCGGTCGGGGCATGATCGGAGTTCACGCAGCATTCACCTGTGGCGACGAGACATTGCACGAAGCTGCATCAC
Source organism: Acidimicrobiaceae bacterium (assembly GCA_947467375.1). Taxonomy (GTDB): domain Bacteria; phylum Actinomycetota; class Acidimicrobiia; order Acidimicrobiales; family Ilumatobacteraceae; genus UBA3006. The sequence continues at coordinate 87,619 of CANIHL010000001.1, forward strand.
TTGCAGAGTCACTTGGTGTGGGAGTGCATGTTCACGTCGCTGAAGGTTTGGACGATGTGGATGCGGGTTCGCGGCTAGAACGTATTGCCAAAGAAAATTGGTTACTCATTCATGCGGTGCATTTGGATCGACAGTTGCTGGGATCCATAGTCCACAACCCTCGTTCGAATATGAATAACTCTGTTGGTTACGCCAAGCCTTCTACGCGAACCAACAATATTCTTCTTGGCACTGATGGCATCGGGGCAAACATGATGGAAGAGGCGCGACTCGCCTATGTCCGACTACGCGAATTTGACGTTTCTCAAGATCCAACCGTCGTCGATCAATGGCTTCAGAACAATTACCAGTATTTTCCCGAGGCCAAGAACGACAAAGTGACATGGTCGTACTACAACATGTCCAGTCCTTGGCATACGGCATTCACCACCGATATGCATGTCCTCTCCGTTGAGGTTGATGGCGAGAAGTTATATGAAGAAGGAAAATTCATGCGAATGGACATTCAAGAAATTCGCGCAAAGGCAAATGAACAAGCACAGCGATTATTTGAAAGGTTGGAATCATGAGCATTCCCGCAGCAGCAATCAACCCGAAAACCGGCAAGGCACGCATGGCTATCTACTTGCAGGACGCGCACCCAATTCGCGAAGGCATGGCATTTGCTCAGTACGCAGAGTCAAAAGGTTTCGAAGCGGTATGGCAAGCAGAAAGCAGATTGGTCCGTGAGGCGACAGTACCGATGGCTGCATTCGCATCGGTCACCAACAACATCAAAGTTGGATCTGGCGTTGTGGACTGTTGGAGCCGTAACCCCGCAAGACTTGCAGCAACATTTTCGACTCTTGACGACCTTGCTCCTGGGCGCGTTATTTTGGGAATTGGTGCTTGGTGGGACCCGCTCGCACAAAAGGTGGGTATCTCACGCGCTAAGCCGCTGCGGGCCATGCGCGAAATTGTTACTGCAGTACGCGCATTGCTGCACAACGAAAATGTGACATTCAATGGCGAGTTTGTGCATTTCGATGGGATTGAACTCGACTATGTATATCAAGACCGCCGACCAAAGGATGTTCCGATTTATATCGGTGCCACCGGTATGCAAATGATGGAACTCACTGGTGAAATCGCTGACGGCGTCGTTCTCAACTATTTGGTCTCCCCTGATTACAACAAGCAAGCGATGGAAGCGCTGCAAACAGGAGCAGATAAGGCTGGTCGAAAGATTGAAGACATCGATCGACCACAGCTCGTCGTGTGCAGTGTGCATGAAGATCGCCAGACCGCATTAGACATGGCGCGCGAGATGGTGACGCAGTATCTCGGTCAGCAGCCACACATTATGAAGGCCTCGGGAGTTCCACAGTCATTGCTCGACAAGGTAGGTGAAGTGCTCACATGGCCCGCAACACACGAACAAGTAACCGCAGCCTCAAAACTCGTGCCAGATGAAATTGTGCAAATGCTTACCGCAAGCGGAACTCCAGCCGAAGCCCGCGAACAAGTCCGTCACTATTTGAATAACGGAGCAACGTGCCCGATTTTGTATCCACTTGGTGATGTGCACGCCATGATCGACGCATTTGCGGATTGGGATGGCAACTAAACATGACCGTCATTGTTGCCAAAGAACTAACAACGGCACTTACTGCTCTGCGAGAACACGCCGATGCGCGACTTATCCAGGGTGGCACTGACCTCATGGTGGAAATCAACTTCAACCACGTAAAGCCAACGACCATGATCAGCCTCCGTGATATCGATTCGTTGCGAACTATTCGCCGTGATCAACCCGGCATGCTTTCCATCGGATCGGGAGTGCCCTACTCAATCATTGAGGAGGAACCTGTTTTGTCAGACATCCCCGCGCTATCCCAAGCTGCTCGCACGGTTGGATCGCCTCAGATACGAGCTGCGGGATCACTAGGTGGGAACCTTGGAACGTGTTCACCTGCTGGGGACACCCTGCCAGTGATGTTTGCACTTGACGCCATGATTCATCTCAACACGCTCGATTCATCGCGTGTGGTTTCAATCCATGACTTCATGACTGGTGTAAAGCGAAGTGTTCGCCAGCACGACGAAATCATCACGTCTATTGATTTTCCTATTGTCAAAGGCTGGCAGGGATATTCAAAAGTTGGCGTTCGTAACGCAATGGTCATTTCGGTTGCATCCACTTGTTTGGTCGCAGATCACGAGAACGCCACTGTGCGAATTGCCCTTGGATCAGTTGGACCGACGATCATTCGGTGCCGAGAAGCCGAAGCATGGCTAAAAGCGAATCATGATTTGTCTGCAGGCGCTTCAATATCTCTCGACATTGCAGGAGAATTTGGCAAACGTGCTGCAGCCGAGTCTTCACCGATTGACGATCATCGCAGTACTGCCGCGTACCGTCGCCATGCAATTTCGGTTTTGGCATCTCGTTTGTTGAGGAAGGCGTACCAATGAGCGCTAATGAATTTTATTCGCTGCACGTAAACGGCAAGACGATGCCAGTTCAAGATTCCTGGGTTGGTGAGAGCTTGTTGTACGTTCTACGCGAACGCCTAGGACTACCGGGCACCAAGGGAGCATGCGAGCAAGGTGAATGCGGTAGTTGCACTGTGCTGATGAACGGCAATGCCGTCTGTGCCTGCCTGGTAATGGCAGCGACAGCAGTCAATAGCGAAATCGTCACAGTCGAGGGCATCACCTCCGAATCAACACTGACAGATGTGCAGCAGAGCTTCGTCGAAGAGGGAGCTGTGCAATGCGGATTCTGTACACCGGGTTTGATTGTGGCAGTTCATCATCTTCTTGAAAAGAATCCTCAGCCATCCGAGTTTGAAGTTAAGGAAGCCATTTCAGGAAACATCTGTAGGTGCACTGGCTATGGTCGAGTGTTCGCAGCCGTTGAAGCAACCATTCGTTCACGAAATGAAGTGAAATAGTCATGGCAAAGTCGTCTGTAGTTACGAAACCTCGAGACATCCTTGGCAATAGTGCGCTTCGCCCCGATGGAGCACACAAGGTTCAAGGAAGTTTCGAATTCACTTCAGATCTGCATGCAGAAAACATGCTGTGGGGTGCAACTTTGCGATCACCACACCCATACGCGAAAATCATGTCAATTGATACTTCAGCTGCACTTGCACTTCCTGGAGTTCATTGCATCATCACTGCAGATGACGTGCCGGGTAAATCTACGTATGGCCTGATCAGCAGTGACCAGCCTGTGTTTGCCAGTGACTACGTGCGATACATGGGTGAGCCAGTCGCTGCCGTTGCTGCCGACCATCCAGAAACCTGCCGACGCGCTCTCGCACTCATCGTTGTTGTCTACGAGGTTCTTGCGCCTTTAACTAATCCTGAAGATGCAATCGCAGGATCGTTTGATCCAATTCATCCAGACGGCAATGTCATTCGTCATCAGCGAATTGTCCGAGGCGATCAAAACATCTCTGGGCCAATTGTTGTCGAGGGCGAATACGTCATTGGAATGCAGGATCAGGCGTTTCTTGGCTTAGAGGCCGCACTTGCCATCCCCGATCCAGATGGACTTGGTTTGCACCTGCACGTAGCAACTCAGTGGTTGCATGAAGACCTCACGCAAATATCTGCGTGTCTCTCCCTACCTGCAGAAAAGATTCGGCTGACGCTTGGTGGTGTTGGCGGCGCTTTCGGTGCGCGCGAAGACATCAGCCTGCAAGTGCACTGTTGTCTGCTTGCATTGAAAGCAGGTCGTCCGATCAAAATGCAATACAGCCGCGAAGAAAGTTTCTTTGGGCACGTGCATCGTCATCCCGCAACCATTTTTATGCGCCATCACGCCGATGCAAACGGCAAGATCGTCAAAATTGATGCCCGTTTCGTATTCGACGGCGGTGCGTACACCAGCACATCGCCTGCAGTACTCATCAACGGCATTACACATACGCAGGGTCCGTACAAATGCGATAACGCAACCGTCGATGGATATGCGGTCCGAACGAACAATCCCCCATGTGGCGCAATGCGTGGATTCGGCGTGGTTCAGGCCTGTTTCGCTCACGAATCTCAGATGGACAAGATCGCTGTTGCTGTGGGCAAATCCCCTGTCGAAATTCGTCTTATCAATGCCATGGTTACCGGTGACCCACTCATCACCGGACAGATCATGGAAAGTGTTGCACCAGTTGCTCGTTGCATTACCGAAACTGATGCCATCCCCCTGCCAGCGCTTATGGGTGAAACTGTGAACGAACTTTCACTTCCAGGCGGCAGTGGACTAACGGCATCACGTTCACATATCGTCCGCGGAATTGGCTGGGGTGTCTCCATGAAGAATCTCATGTACAGCGAAGGATTCGACGACTTTGCCACCGCGCGTTGCACTCTGAAAGACGGAGTTGCTTCTCTCAAATTTGCAACCTCAGAAGTTGGTCAGGGTTTCGTCACACTTGCTCCGCAAATTGCTCGATCAGTGCTTGGAGTTGATGAAGTCATTCTTGAACCCATTGATACTCAAATTGGATCAGCTGGTTCGACGTCTGCATCTCGCCAAACCTGGATGAGTGGAGGCGCAGTCGATGGAGCATGTCGACTCGTTCGCGAACGACTCTTCCATCATGTCGGAAAGCAGCACAGCATTGATCCCCTCCGTCTAGTCATCGACGGAACCGATGTCATAGACCAAGTCGGAACGTTTCGATATTCTGTTGCCGAGGCATCAGAGGGAATTGAAATAAGCGAGACTTTTGAGCATCATCACCGAGCAACCGAAGAACTCGACGCTAACGGTCAAGGCAATTGCCACACCGCGTTTGCATTCGTTGCTCATCGGGCTGTAGTCGACGTAGACCCAGAACTTGGCCTAGTGAAGGTGGTTCAAATTGCCACCGCTCAAGACGTTGGCAGGGTGCTGAACCCTCTTTCGGCGATTGGTCAATTAGAGGGCGGAATTGCCCAAGGTCTTGGCCTTGCTGTTATGGAAGAAATCATTATGCAAAACGGCAAGGTACGCAACCCAAGCTTCACCGACTATCTACTTCCAACAGCTCTAGACGCACCAGATGTCGTTGCTGTGATGATCGAAGAATACGAACCACAAGCACCACTTGGCGCTAAGGGCATCGGAGAACCACCCTGCATTTCAGTAACTCCGGCAATCGTCGCTGCTATCCGAAATGCAATTGGTAAAAACATCGAGCGCATTCCTGTGCGCCCGCAAGACATTTGTCTTTAGTCTGATTCAACTTTCAGCAACGTAGCCACGACTGAACCAATTTCTCCAGGGCGTACCGGCTTGGCTGGCTCGCTGAGGTTGAAGTTTGGCTCGTCATAAATGACGTCAAATTTCATGCCGCGACACAACGACGTCGTTGTACGACGCATTGACTTGTCGATCAATGAAATGACCGTTCCCTTCATGCCAGCACGACCGGTTCGACCGGAACGGTGGATGTAATCCTTTGGATCTTCAGGCATGTCAAAGTGAACGACGACTGGAACCGCATCGATGTGAATACCGCGTGCTGCAACATCTGTCGCAACCATGACGGTTGCCTTACCGCGGCGAAATTGCTCAAGTGCCTTTTCGCGCTGTGCTTGACTGCGGTTGCCGTGGATAACACACGTGTTGATACCCATCGATTCGAGATTTCCTGCAAGACGATCTGATCCATGCTTGGTACGACAGAACACAATTGCCCGTTCATACTGCGTGGCGATTTCTGCCAATACTTTCGTGCGGTTATCGCGTGATACGTTCCAGAACAAGTGATCAATCTCTCCAGCGTTTTCTGCAGTGGCAACTGCGTGTCGCTTTGGCGAATTCTGGAATTCACGAATCAACATGTCGATATCGCCATCTAGCGTTGCCGAGAACAGCAAGGTTTGACGATTCGTCGTTACCGAGCGCATGATGCGCTTCACTGCTGGCATGAATCCCATGTCGGCCATACGGTCTGCTTCATCGATAACTGCTACGGCAACTGCACCTAGATCGAGGTCGCGACGCTTGATGAGATCTTCGAGACGACCAGGAGTTGCAACAACAATGCTTGAGGCACGTGCAGCTTTTACCTGAGGTCCGTATCCAGCGCCACCGTAAACAGCCGACACGCGAATGTCACTGCCTCCGCACAACAACGAGATTTCCTTTGCGACCTGAGCAGCAAGCTCACGAGTTGGTACGAGCACCAAACCTGTTGGGCGACCTGGGCGACTCTTTGTTACCTTCACGGCAATCGCAATACCGAATGCCAGGGTCTTTCCCGATCCGGTAGGCGCTTTTCCGCAGATGTCGTTTCCTGCAAGTGCGTCTGGCAATGTTGCTTCCTGCACAGGGAACGGAGCTTCAATTCCGCGTGAAACTAATCCACTAATAATGTTCTTGGGCACGCCAAGTTCTAACCATGTTTTCGTCATGAAAATATCCTCGATCTGTATGTGTTGGGGGGTCCTCAGGTATGTTCCTGTGGTTGTGAAGGGCTAGCGACCCAACACACGACGCAAATAGTCGTTTGTGAACACACCCTCGGGATCGAGTTGGTTCCGAACTTCAATAAAACGCTGATA
>CANIHL010000002.1 GCA_947467375.1 Acidimicrobiaceae bacterium
TGATGTTATGCACAGAGTCATGTCTTCGTAGCACCGGTCGGGTATGGTCAAGGACATGACCGAAGCCCGCGAAGCAGCAGTAATCACCGAAGCCCTCACCGTCATCGACGAGGCGCTCGCCAAAATGCTCAACCGTGAATTGGTATCAACCGAAGAAGTAGCAGACCTTCTGCTCGACGTTCGCGTGTTGCTTACAACTAACGCTTCTTCCACCACGCAAGCCTGAAGCGTCGGCGCTTCGTAGGCGCATTGTCGCCGCGTAATGGTGCCGAATTTTTCGGCGCGTAATTTGCTAGTTCTTGCATCGACCGTTCGATGCACTGTTTCAACAACACGGGGTAGGCAACCGCTTCGCTGTCAACATTCAGACCCATGTCGAGGCTGCCGTTGTAACTGAGCATGGTCAGGTTGAAGGCAACGCCGCCTAGTGGCCCAAGCGGGTAGTTCTCGAGCACCAGTCCGCCACAGATGTACAGCGGTATTCCGGCTCCGCGAACGTTCGATGTGGCGAAGTCAACCGTTTGGCTTTGCGTGCGGGCAATGCGTGTGAGAACCGAAGTGGGCAACAGGCTGGATGCTGTTGCCAAGGTGTCGAGTTGTGCGTTCTTCGAACCCTCACGCGCCGAATTGATCAATTCACTAATGGCAGCGAATCGTTCGGTAATGGGCATGTCGCTAGTTGGCACCAACATGCGCACCAAGGTGAATGCGTTTCCACCCGAGTCTTCATTGCGCGTACTAATAGCCATGCTGGTACGAAGTGATTCAACCGGCATGCCAAGTTTGCGGTGGTAGCTGCCAGCAGCATCGGCGGCAGCGGTGAGGAACGCAGTGTTCAACTTGCCACCAAGTGCACGCGAGGCGTCCATCATGGTGCGGTACGGCGCACGCAGCGTTTCGGTTTGACGTTGCAACGAGCGCTGTGTCCACAGTGGCGAACGAGCAGGGTCAACGCTGTTCAGTTCGTTCATCAGTCCGCGCACAGTTGCTGCGGCTTGCGTGCCAAGTGCTGGCAGTTGCGATGGGTCTTGCAATAACTCGCGCACTTGTCGCAATGCGCCGAGTGGTGCGCGCATCACGTCTTGAAACGACGAGTTCAGTAAGTCGGAAGCAGATGACGTGCTTGGCTCTGGCTCGCTAAACAGCGCAGGGTCAAGTGGTGGCGGTGGGTTTGCATCGCGTTCAAGGTCAAGAAACTGCATCGACAACGCCACGCCACCTTGGCCATCGGTAATGGTGTGGTGCAACTTTTGAATGACAGCCGACTTGCCGCCTTCAAGTCCGTCAATCACCGTAAATTGCCACAGTGGGCGAGTGCGGTCGAATGCGTCGGCAACAAGCAGTGTTGCAAGATCCAGCAGTTGGCGCATGGTGCCAGGGGCTGGCAACGCCATTCGTCGAACGTGATGCGCAATGTTGAATTCGGTGTCTGCAACCCAACGCGGTGGGCCTAGCGATACAGGCGCTGGTTGCACGCGCTGACGCAACCGCGGAATAACTCGCGAAGCACGGTCCATTCGCGCAACAAATGCATCGAAGTTTGGCGCACGATCAAGAATGGTGATGTTGGCAAACGTAGAAGTAAGGAACGGATCTTTTTCTGCTCTCCACATCAATGCCTCGGCATCGCTCATGCGATCTTCAAAGCGAGGCATGTCGTGGTTCATCGAGGAACCGAAGTGTGCTTGAACTCGTTCAGTATGTCCCAACCGATGTTGTCAAGAATGCGATCAATAGTTGACGTCGCAAGTTGTGCGTCACCCATTGGGCGATCCAACAATCGAACGAACACAGCCTTGCTGCCAACAATGAACGTTGGTACACCCCACACCGAATGCGTGCGCCCGTATGACGTGTGCTCTTCCTTGATGGTGGCAAGCGGGCGACCGCTGTCTACTTCTGTCCACATGGCGTCCACATCTACGCCGTGTTCACCAATCACTTCGCTCAACGGTGCGCGCTCGCGCAAATTTCCGTTTTGTGTATGGCGGTATTCGTACAACGCATGATGCATGTTCAAAAACTTGTCGGGCTGTGTGTCACGCACGGCAATGGATGCTTGCAGCGCAAGAATGCCGGTGTCGTCTTGCGGACGATCCCAAATGTCGGTTTCACCTTCTTCAACATGAGCTTGTCCCAAGCAAAACGGAGTGAACTTCACATTCCATGATGCGCCTGCTTTCAGCGCAGTGGACACATGGTCGTGCACAATGCGGCCGTATGGGCAGCGGTAGTCGTAAGTGAGGGCAAACGTTGGGGTTGAGGTCATATGAGATGTATAGCGTTTAAAAACACCAAGCCCACAACGCCCATCAGGCTTCCTGCAATTGCACCACCCGCAACATCACTGGCGTGATGAATACGCACTCCAACTCGGCTGGTGGCAATGATCAGCGCAAACACGTAAAACAGCACCACCCACGGCCAGGTGAAGAAATAAGTCAGTACGAGTGCCGAGAAAAATGCCGAAGAGGAGTGCCCGCTTGGGAAACTTGACGTTCGCGGTGTGCGCAACGCAAACCGTTCGTCGCCGCTTGTGGTGGGGCGACTGCGGCGAAACAGTCGCTTAATGCCTTGATTCAACAACAAACTTTCAATACCGATCATGCTGGAAAACACCAACGCTTGTTGAAAGCGGTCGACGCTGCCAATGGCTCGTAGTAATCCAACGATGTGCCACAAAATTCCGAAGTCGCCTACAGCGCTCGCAATGCTGAACACCACTTTGACGAACTTGTAGTCGCGAATGTGTTCGAGCGCGTCGTCTACCTTGTTGTCAAAGTTTTCAAATCGGGCAGTTGGATCAAAAGTCATGCGGCAGGACGAGGATATTTCACCGCAGCGCCAACCTCTGCATCGGCTGGGTTTCCGCCAAATTCAGGGCACCAGTCTTTAAACGAACAGAAGTTGCACAGCGCACTTTTCTTTGTGGGGAAGTTGCCTGTGGTGCATGCATTGGAAATGGTTTTGTACAGCGCCGAAGTTTTGGTCACTACAAACTTCATGGTTTGTTCCGTCACTGCACGTGTGTGCCGAATGCCGTCTTTCACGAACATGAGGCTTACCTTTGCGGGAGCTTCGCCGCGCATTTCGCGCAGCATGTAGGCGTACATGTGCAATTGCTGCATCTTTGCGTCAACGTCTTGTTCGCGAGGAGCCTTGCCGGTTTTGTAGTCGCTAATAACAAGGTTGCCTTCGGCGTCGCGTTCAATGCGGTCAACATATCCGCGCAATCCAAAATCATTTATTGGTGCTTGCACCCACAGTTCCAAGTCCACCACGTTCACGCTTTTTGGGTCTTCCATGCGCAGGTAACTCTTCACCAACGCATCGCAGTCTTTCCAGAACGCTTCGAGTTGAGTTTCGTTCAGGTTCAATCCGGTGATGTCATACGTTGGTTCAAACTCGGTGCGTGCGGTGTGCGCAAAATTCAATGCAGCTTCTTCGGTGCGTTGTGCTGGTTCAAGACCAAACAGCAGCTCGAGTGCGCGGTGAACCACATTTCCTTTTACTGCAGCAACGCTTGGCGGTTGCGGAAGTTTCTGAATATTTTGAAAACGAAACTGCAATGGGCAGTTTTGAAACGTGCTGGTGCTCGATGGCGAGAGAGCTTCAGGAATGGGCCATGTGGTCATGTCAGTGTCGTTTCTATAGAGGAAATCAATTGGGCGATGCGCTGGGGGTCTTGCATTGGTCCGAAATGGCCAAGGTCGTCCCACTGCACAAACGTGCTGCCCGGTATTGCATCAGCAAGTGGCTTGGCAAAGGAGGCTGGTGTCATGGGGATCATTGCACCTGAAACTATCCACACGGGCATGCGCAGTTTTTCTAGGTCGTTCCATGTCTCATGTAACGCACCCGATTCATAGGTTCGTGCTTCGTGTTCTGGCTGGCACTTCAGCGAAACGGTGTTGTCGTCGTTTTCTCGGAATCCGAAGCGCACGTAGTCGCTTAACACTTCAGGAGTGAATACATTCAGCGGCGGTTTGGCCGAGTAGTTGGCAATCGCTTCATCGAATGATGCAAACGTGTTGCGTCGCCTACGGGCGCCTTCCGAAAGCGGGCTTGGTCCGCCAGCGTCGCCTTTTTCGCGTGTAATTGGCGGAAAAATAATTGGCTCAAACAACACCAGTGCGCGAAACAATTCGGGTTCGCGCAATGTGGCCATCACCAACGCAGCGCCACCCATGCTGTGGCCAAATGCAATTGATGGTCCGTTGTCACGCGCAACATGTTGTGCAACAACTTGCGCGTCGTCGCCATACCCGCCCCAATTCACTTGCCAATCGTGGGGAAGCGTTGCGTCTCCGTAGCCCCGGTAGTCAAACGAATAACAATGTGCTTTATCGGCAAGCAACGCGGCAGTGCTATTGAAGCAGCGACCATGAAACCCTGTTGCGTGCGAAAACAACACGCTGCCAAGCGCTGAACTTGGTGCGTAGTCGTAAATAGGAATGTCCACGCCATCGCTAGATGCAACGTGGGCAGTGATCACAGTGGTGCGATCGTGTTACTTCAAGTACGGAAGGAACATTGAAGTTTCCTCGCCGATGTTGGCAGGAACTTTGTATCCCTCTTCGTTACGAATTTGTGTGAAGTTGTCGCGCACATCTTCCATGGTCAGGTTCGGGTTGTGGTAACCCTCGGTCTCGGCAATGAACACACGCGCAACACGTCCGCCACCAACGCTGTACACCTCGCCGCTAACAGGGCACTCATCGTGGGCTAGGTATGCAACGATCGGCGAAATAAGTCCAGGCTGCAACTTCTCGGCCATGGCACCGCTGAACAAACTCTCGGTCATGCGGGTAAGCGCAAGTGGGGCAATGGCGTTTGCCTTGATGTTGTACTTCGCACCTTCAACTGCAAGCACGCGCGTGAAACCAACGAGTCCCATTTTTGCAGCGCCGTAATTGGTTTGACCAAAGTTGCCAAATATTCCGGCTGCCGATGATGTGGAAACAATGCGTCCGTAACCCTGCTCGCGCATCAACACGAATGCTGGTTGTGTTACGTGGAATGCACCTTTCAAGTGCACATCAAACACGGGGTTCATCAACGATGGGTCCATGTTGTGAAAGCTCTTGTCGCGCAAAATTCCCGCGTTGTTAATGACGATGTCTACGCGACCGAATGCTTTCACTGCGCCAGCAACAATCGCTTCGCCGCCTTCAGGAGTTGACACGCTGTTGGTGTCGGCAACTGCTTCGCCGCCAAGCGAGATAATTTCGTCCACCACTTTTTGCGCGGCACCTTTGTCGCTGCCACTGCCGTCTACTGCGCCGCCTAGGTCGTTCACCACCACGAGTGCCCCACGTGAAGCCATCAATAGGGCGTGCTGGCGTCCAAGGCCACCGCCTGCGCCCGTAATAATGGCTACTTTGCCGTCATATCCAAGATCTGCAGTGTTCATCTAGGGGCTCCCTTGTGCTCGATTTGCACCAAGACTAGTTTCTGCAACATGACTATTGACATTCGAGACATTGCAGGAATCGTGCGTACGCACGCCGCAAGCCAGCCGAACAACGTGGCGCTCATTCAAGGTGACCGCACCCAAACATGGGGACAGTTGTATGTGCGTGCATGCAAGGTGGCCAATGCGCTGAAGGCAGCTGGAGTGGGTCCGCAAGATCGCGTGGCTTTTCTGGACAAGAACGGCATTGACCACTTTGAGGTGTTCTATGCGTGCGCATTGCTGAACGCGGTCAGTGTGGATATCAACTGGCGCCTCGCTCCACCAGAAGTTGCCTACATCGTGAACGACTCGCAAGCAAAGGTGCTCATTGTGGGGCCGGATTTCGTTCCTGTACTCGATGCAATTGCAGGCGACATTGTGAACGCCAAGACAATTGTGGTCATTGGTGGACACAGCAAGTTTCCGTCGTATGAAGATTTCTCAAATAGCGGAGCAACATCAGACCCACATGCACCAATCGCGGCAGATGACGTTGCGTTCCAGTTGTATTCAAGTGGAACAACGGGCAGGCCAAAAGGCGTCATGCTCACCAACACCAACTTCTTTGCGCTCATCCCGTTCGCAGCAGAGGTATGGCAGTTCACCGATCGCACGGTGAACTTGGTTGCGATGCCACTGTTTCACATTGGTGGTGGCGGTTGGGCTACTGCTGGTATGGCTCTTGGTGCGAAGTCGGTCATTGTTCGCGATGTGAACCCAGCCGAGTTGGTAACACTCATTGGCAAGCATCGAATTACGCACGGCTTCTTGGTACCCGCGCTGTTGCAGTTCATGTTGATGGTTCCCGATGTGGACAAAGCCGACTACTCAAGTCTCGAACTCATTGCGTATGGTGCTTCACCGATTTCCGAAGAAGTACTTGCTGCGTCGATGAAAACGTTTAAGACCAACTTCATGCAAATTTATGGTCTCACTGAAACAACTGGCGCAACCACCATCCTCATGCCAGAAGATCACGATCTCACCGGGCCAAAGCGCAAGCTATTGCGTTCGTGCGGAAAAATAGTTCCAGGAATGTTGCTTCGTGTTGTCGATTCCGAAACCGGTAACGACATGCCTGTCGGTGAAGTGGGAGAAATTTGGGTGAAGGGTGGCCAAGTAATGAAGGGCTACTGGAACATGCCAGAAGAAACCGCGAAGTCCATTACCGCTGAAGGTTGGTTTAAAACTGGTGACGCTGCGTACTTGGACGAAGAAAATTATGTGTACATCTTCGATCGTGTAAAAGACATGATCGTCTCTGGTGGCGAAAACGTGTATCCGGCTGAAGTAGAAAACGCCCTTATGGCTCACCCTGCAATTGCCGACGTGGCGGTCATTGGTGTGCCCGATGAAAAGTGGGGCGAGGTGCCTAAGGCAATGGTCGTTCGCAAGCCTGATGTCGAGGTGACCGAGGAAGAAATCATTGCCTTTGCCAAGCAACACCTGGCGGGCTTTAAGTGCCCGAAGTCGGTGAACTGGGTAGACGCCCTGCCGCGTAACCCAAGCGGAAAGATCCTGAAAAAAGACTTGCGTGCGCCGTTCTGGGAAGGTCGAACTCGCAAAGTCAACTAAGCCCGATCTAGTCTCATCATCATGAAACTTTCCATGATGATCAACTACATCTCCGACTTTCAGTCATCGGCAAAGCAAGTTGTAGAGCTTGAAAAAGTAGGTCTCGACATGGTGTGGGTAGCTGAGGCATATTCATACGACTCCATTTCGCAAATTGGTTACCTTGCTGCGGTCACCAACAAAATGGAAATTGGTACCGGAATTATCAACGTGTACTCGCGTACACCTGCACTTGTTGCCATGACGGCAGCTGGTTGCGACTACGTAAGTAACGGTCGTTTTGTTCTTGGGCTTGGCGCATCTGGCGCACAAGTCATTGAAGGCTTCCACGGCATGCCGTACGAAAAGCCACTGCAGCGCACGAAGGAATACATCGACATCTGTCGCGAAGTATGGAAGCGCGAGAAGCCACTTTCATACCAGGGCAAAACTGTCGAAGCACCGTTGCCGGCAGGACAGGGAACTGGACTTGGTAAAGCTTTGAAACTCATTAACCATCCAGTGCGCAATGACATTCCAATTTGGTGGGCGAGCCTCATGGGTAAGAGCGTTGAAGCAACTGCAGAAATTGCAGACGGTTGGATGCCAATTTTCTTCTACCCAGAAAAATATATGAACGTGTGGGGCGATGCATTGAAGGCTGGTTATGCCAAGCGCGATGCATCACGTCCGAAGATGGACATTCAAGCTGGCGGAATGCTTGCAATCGATGAATCACTCACTGGTGAAGATCAACAAAAAGTGTTGGACTTCGCTCGACCAAGCACTGCGTTGTACGTGGGTGGCATGGGCGCTCGTGGCAAAAACTTCTACAACGACATTTGCAAGGCATACGGATACGAAAAAGAGGCCGTTGAAATTCAGGACTTGTACCTAGATGGCAAGAAGCAAGAAGCTGCTGCAAAAATTCCTGCAGAGTGGTTGTTGAACTCGCACTTGGTTGGACCAAAGAATTTCATAAAAGAGCGCTTGGCCGCATTTAAAGAAGCCGGCGTCACCGTGTTGCAAGTAAACCCAATTGGTCCAGATGCAGTGCAGCAAGTTGAATTGCTGCGCAGCCTCATGGACGACGTTAAGTAATCGTGGCCTACGAGGGTTTTGTTGCCGACGGATGGTCGGAAGTAGCAGAAGCGTTCGCGCACAACATTGATAGTCGTGAAGACATTGGCGCAGGCGTGTCGGTGTTTCATAAGGGTAAATGTGTTGTCGACATTGCTGGCGGCTATTTCGATAAAGAAGCAACACAGCCGTACACACTGGACACCTTGCAGTTGGTATTCAGCACCACGAAGGGTGTGGTTGCAACAGCAGTAGCTATTTGCGTAGAGCGTGGGTTGTTGTCCTACGAAGAACCCGTTTCGTTGTTTTGGCCAGAGTTTGCAGCACATGGCAAAGAGCACGTCACCGTTGCTCAATTGCTGTCGCACCAGGCCGGTTTGTACACCGTGGAAGGGTCGCTGACTTATGAAGAAGTGCTCGATTGGAACACCATGGTGGCGCGACTTGCCGACACGGCACCGCTGTTTCCCGTCGGTTCAACGCACGGTTACCACGCAATCACATTTGGTTGGTTGGCTGGCGAGTTGGTGCGTCGTGTTGACGGCAGAAACATCGGTCGCTTTATTGCCGAAGAAATTTCCAACCCACTTGGCGGTGAAATCTATGTTGGTCTTCCCGAGCATCTTGAACATCGCGTGTCACCCGTAAATACCGGATGGCCACGCAAAGAGGGAAGCGTGCCTTCCACTCCGTCGCAACCAGCGCCTGCACAAAGCGAACAATTGCTTTCGGCATTCTCGTTGGGTGGAGGAATGGATGTGAAGGGAGTGTTCAATCGTCAAGACATGCACGCGGCCGAAGTTCCTGGAGCAAATGGAATTGCCAATGCACGTAGTTTGGCTTCCATGTATTCGGCAACGTTCACTGAAACAGAGACGCCGAATGGACTCGTTCGGTTAGTCACTGAAGACACACGCAAAAAAATGACGGTGCAACAAACTCCAGTAGGGGAAATTGATTTGTGCTTGCAAAACATGCGCTCGTTTGCCATGGGCTTCGTAACGCCAAGTGAAAAGTTGGCGTTCGATGCTCCAGGTACTTACGGTCACGCAGGAATGGGTGGCTCGGTGTCGTTTGCTGACCCAAACCGACAGATGGGTTTCAGTTACATCATGAACAGAATGCGCAGTTCGATGTTTACCGACCCGCGTTCGGTCAGGCTGATTGAAGCTGCATCGCGCTGCGCAGACGCTTCCTAAGACCAATCGTTCCTAACAAGTAGGAAAGCGAACACAGTCCTGAAATTCCCGCAACGAGTGCAATAGCAATTCGAATAGGAAATATCTCGCCAAGAATTCCTGTTCCCAGGCTGCTCAGTCCAGTAACCAGCATGGCAAAGCCCATGTCACCAGCAAGTACGCGACCGCGAATGTGATCTTCTGTGCTGGTTTGTAATCCGTAACTTGCCATTGTCCAAATTGCGCCACCACCAACGTGGGCTGCGCCGATGGAAATTGCAGCGAGCCAAAGCGTTGGGCTGGCTGAAGCAGCGAGATAGAAAATGCTCCACATCACTCCACCAACTCCGCACAACAGCAACAGTCGCGGCATGTTGTTGCGAGCAAAGCGCATGAAAATGAACGGGCCAATTGCAGCCCCTAAGCCACGCGCAGCAAGAAGCAATCCGCTACCACCGTCTCCGGTGTTGAACGCATCAATTGCCAACACGGCAAGTTGGCCCACCGCACCTGCTCCAACTGCTTGTGTGGTTTTTGATGCCATCAACGCAAAAATCACATTGTTCTCTTTGGCGTAATGGAATGCTTCGCGCATGTCGGCAATGGGTCGAACCGGTTCGCGCTTGGCATCTGCTTTGCGCTCCTGCATCGGAATCTTGATCAGTGCAATGAGCCCCGCACACACGGCAAATGTTGCAATGTCGGCTGCAAACGTTGCCGTTCTGCCAAACGTTGCTGCAAATAAACCGCCAACTGCAGAGCCGATGAATACTGAGGCACCCCAGCTAGAGCCGAACAACGCATTTGCTTGCCGCAGTTCCTCGTCGTTACGAGTGATGTTGGGTAGTGCCGAGCCAAACGCCGGAAGTGTGATGACTGCGAGAGACGAAATAACAATTTGAGTTATGAGTGCAAGCCATATGCGATCGGCATTTGACAGTAAGAACCCAATACCGCAAATGGCTTGCAGTGCCGAAACAACGACAATGATCCTGCGACGATCGAATTTGTCCACGATCGGGCCAGCAATTGGCGAGAAGAAAAACGAAGGCAGCACATATGCGGCGTACACCAGCGACACCAAGAACGTGGAGTCGGTTGCTTCTTTAATTAATCCAACGAGGGCAACGTACGTGAAATAGTCACCCATAACCGAAACGTTCTGCGCAATGAACAAATTGCGCACACTGGCGTTAGAGCGAAGGACTCCCATTGAGAAACAGTTACTTGCGCATTGCTTGAATGCGGTCGAGCGATTGCTCGGCCTCTGCCATCATGCTGCGCACCAAGTCGCCTGCATGCACGATGCTCTTAATTGCGCCAACACCTTGACCAGCAGGCATGAATTCTTGTTCAACATCTACTTTGGTTCCTTCTGGGTAACCCAAGTGGTTCACGCCGGCTTGCATAGAAGCAATTGCTTGTTGCGGAAACCCTTGCAACGTTTCAGGGTGCTCTTCGAACTTGTTCGTCCAGTCGTTGCGCACTACACGGCATGTCTTGCCCGTGTAGCTGCGCGTAATCACGGTTCCGTCTTCAAGGGTGTCAATCAGTTTTTCTTTGTAGCCATCAACACCGCGCGCTTCGTGTGTGGCAATAAAACGAGTTCCTACCCACACACCATCGGCACCAAGTGCAAGCGAGGCAGCAAGACCACGGCCATCAAACAAACCACCGGCCGCAACAACCACCATCTTGTCGCCAACTGCGTCAACAACTTGTGGCACCAGCGCCATTGTTGCAACGGTGCCGGTATGTCCTCCGCCTTCGGTGCCTTGTGCAACCACAAAGTCGCATCCACTTTCATAGGCAGCAGTTGCGTGGCGAACTTTTCCGCACATGGAACCAACGAGCACGCCGTTTTTGTGCAAGCGATCAATAATGTCGCGTGGCACACCAAGGCCTGCAACAAACACTCGCGCGCCGCTCTTAATAATCAAATCAACGTCACGTTCAAGCGTGTGGGGAAGTGCGGTCAGTAAGTCCACACCAAATGCTTTGTTCGTCAGTTTCTTTACGCCTGCAATTTCATCTTCTAATTCGCCAGCCTGCATGGTGCTTGCACCCAATGTGCCAAGCCCGCCAGCCTCGGAAACCGCTGCAACCAAACGGTGATACGACACGCCTCCCATGCCCGCAAGCATGATGGGAAATTCAATGTCGAGCATGTCAGTTAAGCGTGTGCGCATGGCTCTAACCGTAGTTCTTGAAGGCGCCGTCACGCTTCAAAAAGCCCTTGTGCCAGCGGCGTGGAGTGAATACAGCGGCGCGTGGTTCGTCCTCAAACATCCAGCGCACAAAGTTGCGTCGTGTCCATGGAGTAAGGCTTGCAAGGCGCAGTGCGCCTCGAGCGCCGATGCTGCTCTGCAACACTTTGCCAAGAGTCACACTCATGCGGTGGTCGGCAAATAGGTGTTGCTTCACCAATTTTTCGTAGTTGCGACGGGCGATAGATGCCTCGCGATTTCCGGTTTTGATAATGGCTCGGCCAGCAAGTTGACCCGACAACAATGCTTGCCCAATTCCTTCGCCGGTCAACGTATCGGTAACGCATGCTGCGTCGCCAACAATCAACACTCGACCGCTGCTAAGCGTTGCAGTGGTCACTCGTGCGGGAATTGGCCAAGCAGTGTGGCGGTCTTCCATTACTGCAGTTGTGCCAAGTGCCTCGCGAATGTGTGGGCGTTGTAACAAGTTCGGCCACAGGTCTTTCATTTCCTGCACCGAATATTTTCCGCCGCGCAAAATGCCAAAGCCCACGTTTGCGCGTCCACCTTTTAATGGGAATGACCATGCGTAACCAGGCAGCAAGTCTTTGTCGAACCACACATGCAAACGATCTTTTGCTGTGCCAGTCACGTTGCTTGCATATTGGCGAAACGCATGCCACTCGCCAAGGTATGTGCCTTGTGACAACCCAAGTGCTTTGCGCACTGGCGACCACATGCCATCGGCGGCAATAACAAACTGTGCGCGAATTGTTCCAATGTTTTCAACATCGATCGTTGCGAAGTCGCGCGATGAGTTATCAATTGCAGTAAACGCGTTGCCTTCAAGCACACGCACGCCTGCTCGCTTTGCTTGCTCTACTAATGCGTTGTCTAATTCAATGCGTGGAGTAATGGCCGCAAACTGTCCGGCACCATGGGGCAACGGCATGTGCATTTCGCGACCGCCAGGCGAGCGCAATCGCACGTCTTCACACACAGTCCAACTGGGCACGGTGCTTGGGTCAAATTCCAGTTCTTCCAAGATGCGCAATGCGCCTGTGGTTAAACCATCTCCACAACATTTGTCGCGAGGAAACGTTGCTTTATCAACCACAACAACGTCGTAACCCGACTTGCGCAACGTGAGTGCAGCGGCAATTCCCGCAGGCCCTGCGCCAACAATTGCCACATCGCACTGCGTGGCAGGAGTGGTGTTCGACAAAGTTTCCGGCACGGGGTAGAGACTAGGGTTTGTCGTTATGAGTCGCTTATGTGAAGGTCGTGTAGTAGTTGTCACTGGTTCGGGTCGCGGTATTGGTCGTGAACATGCCTTAAGCCTTGCCAAGCATGGCGCTTTGGTCGTGGTGAACGACATTGGCGCAGGTGTAGACGGCAGTGGCGGCGACACATCGCCAGCGCAGCAAGTGGTGAACGAGATTGAGGCCATGGGTGGCCGTGCGGTTGCCAACGGCGACGACATTTCAACATGGGCCGGCGCCGAGCGCCTCATCAACACGGCAGTCGAAACATTTGGTGACTTGCATGCAGTGGTCAACAACGCAGGAATTTTGCGCGACCGCATGATGGCCAACATGAGCGAAGAAGAGTGGGACGCCGTTATCAAGGTTCACCTGAAGGGCACGTTTGCTCCTTCGCGTATGGCTGCCGCATATTGGCGCGATCGCAATAAGGCTGGTCATCCAGTCGATGGTCGCATCATCAACACCTCGTCGGTGTCGGGTATTTACGGCAACGTTGGTCAAACCAACTACGGCGCAGCAAAGGCTGGCATTGCAGCATTCACCACCATTGCAGCACTCGAACTTGCTCGCTACGGAGTAACAGTGAACGCAGTTGCACCAGTTGCACTTACTCGCATGACGGAAAACTTGGGGCCTGCTCCAGAAACCGAAGAGGAGCGCGAACAACGTTCACCGAAGTGGATTGCACCAATCGTTACGTGGTTGGCAAGTGCAGAATCAAAAGACATCACCGGTCGCGTGTTCGAAGCAAGTGGTCAGGTGTTGGCAATTGCTGAAGGTTGGCACCGTGGTCCAACACATGCGCCGGTGGAAGACCCAACTGCGCTTGGTCCAATTGTTGAAGAGCTCATGTCGAAGGCTCGCTTGAATGCAGGCATGGACGGCCGCGACGGCACCTGGCCACAACCACAAAAGAAGTAGCTACTCTTCACATTTATAGAGTTTTTCGCATAACGCATCGGAGTCAACTGCAATATTCCAGACGCCATTTTCGATTCCCGATGTTGCCCACGTATTAATGCCGATCAATTCACCTCGACTGTTAACCAAGGGACCACCGGAGTTCCCATGGTTAACAGTCGCTGTTGTGTAGTTGTAGAAGTCATCAATCACGTTTGTGATATTTCCGAATGTCACATTGTTATATAGGACGTTTTCAAAAAGTGGGTCGTAGGGATTGCCAATAGCCATAGTCCACCATCCACGCTTAGCGAATGAAGAAGATTCTGGAAGAATTGGAATACTTGCTTTTATTTCAATTAGTGCCAAGTCGTTATCTTCGTCGTAATCGTAAATCTTTGCTTCAGATTCCTGCTCATAATCGGGTCCGATAGCAACTATTGGTTCAATTCCAGCATCAAGGCAGTCTTCAATTACGTGATGATTAGTAACAATCACGCTTGCAAATCCTTCTGAAACATTTCCATCAATTGCAAAGCCAGTTCCACCCGACTCACCGCAGGTGATGTCAACAAGTGATTTTTCAACTCCGGCGATCATGTCAGGCAAGTTCAATGGAGATGAATACAAATCAGTTTCTTCTATTGGCTGTCCAATAGAAGAAGTGTCATTGGATTTGCTGGAAATGGAGTAGATCGATATTCCAAGGGCAATAATCGCGACTATCAAACTGAGCGAAACCTTTTTTGGTTTTGCTTGT
The DNA here is from genome assembly GCA_947467375.1 of Acidimicrobiaceae bacterium. Classification (GTDB taxonomy): domain Bacteria; phylum Actinomycetota; class Acidimicrobiia; order Acidimicrobiales; family Ilumatobacteraceae; genus UBA3006. The sequence continues at coordinate 14,400 of CANIHL010000002.1, forward strand.
TCGGGTTGGTTCATTGGAATTTCAAATACCTCTGGAAGTTGCTGGTCGGTCATGAGTGGAGAAGGTAGCAGGGTGGAGTGCCAGAGTTGGGATACTCTAGATTTTCGAATTAGAATAGGCGGAGTTCGTCGGACTTTTTGCCGCGCAACTCGTCGTAGTCCACCTCACACCAACCAAAGCCACGGCTTTCTGCAAGCACGCGTGCCTGTGGCTTTATGGTTTGCGCAACAAAAATTCCACGAATTGCACCAAGCGATGTATCGGCATGCAAGCAATCGATGTACCGAGTCAGTTGTTCAACGCCATCAATTTCGCCACGACGCTTAATTTCAATCGCGACGGTTTGACCACTTGCATCGCGACACAACAAGTCCACAGGGCCTACTGCAGTCGGGTATTCACGGCGAATCAACGTGAGGCCTGGCTCAATGCTTTCCGGTAATTCGGCAAGCAACACCTGCAAGTGCGCTTCAACACCGTCCTTAGTAAGGCCTGGGTCTTCGCCAAGTTCGTGACTGAAATCCGAATGCACTTCGTGCAAGTGAATGGTCAACGTTTCGCCTTTGGGGTTGGTCACTACCCAACGGTCATCAAGTTCGCGAATGGTATTTGGCGGGTTCATCCAGTTCAACGGTTTGTACGCACCACCATCGGCATGAATGGAAATACTGCCATCAGCCTTCACAAGTAAGAGGCGAGTGGCTTCAGGCAATGACGTATCAAGACGACCTTCGTACACCACGCTGCATCGCACAACAACAAGTCTCATGAACGTGTCCTCACGGGACACGAAACTAGATCAACGACCGACGTGATCTCTCATTCGCTTTTGAATCAGTTCGCGGCGTGCTTGTAGGTCGCGGTAGGTCAGCGAATTCACCGAGGCATCAACACCCAAAACGCCAGTTTTCACACTGTCGAGGTTGATCTCAATGGCTGTGTGATCCACACCAAGTTCACGGCCCAGGCGCTCGCCATGACGCTCGGCAAACAGCATTGAAATAGAGGCAATCTCGGCCAAAATGTCGAGCTCTGGTGCAAGGCGGGCAATGGCGCCATCCAAGAACACCATGTTCTTCACATACAGCATCAATTCCTTTGGCATGCGTGCGCCGTAACCCATCAGCGCTTTCACAATGCGCTGTACTTCCTGCACCAACTCTTCGCCCGACAGCGATGTTGGGTCAATGGCGGCATCGCCCAAGTTCAAGTCTTTAATGACTGCGTGAATGTCGGTGTCCATTGGCAGTGCGCCAAGGTCGCGCAACGCTTCAACTTGGCCAACCACATTGTTGGTGGTGGCGTTCAGCATCAAGCGCAAAAACGCCATGCGGCGTGCACCGGTTAAACGACCAACAATTCCGAAATCCAGCAATGCGGTGCGGCCGTCTGGCATGACGAACAGGTTTCCGCCGTGCAAGTCACCGTGGAACACGCCGTAAATCATGGCGCCTTCCATGAACGCGATCATTCCCGTGCGAATAACAGCATGTGTATCAATGCCGGCATCTTTCATGCCAGCAACATCATCAAACTTGAAACCGCTCAACCGTTGCATCACTAACACGCGCTGCGTTGCAAGTGTTGGGTGTGGGCGAGGAATGATGTAGCGGTCTTGCTTCAGTTCACACAACATTTTGGCAACGTCCAACATGTTGGAAGCCTCAATGCGGAAGTCCAACTCTTCAACAATGGTTTCGGCAAAGAGTTCAACGAGTGCTGGCGGGTTAGCAAGCGCACTTACTTTGATGCGACCAACAAGGTGTGGTGCAATCCAGGCCATCACGCGCAAGTCTTTGCGCACCATTTTTGAAACCGTTGGGCGTTGAACCTTTACCACAACTTCTTCGCCAGACAACAGTGTTGCTAAGTGCACCTGAGCAATAGATGCTGCAGCAAGTGCTGTGGTGTCAATAAATGAAAACACTTCGTTCAGTGGTTTTCCAAGTTCGCTCTCAATGGTTTTCTTCACCAACTCAAACGGAATTGCTGGCACCTGGTCGCGGCAGAGTTTGAATTCATTCACCAGTTCAACTGGAAACAAGCCTTCGCCACTCGAGATGATTTGTCCAAGCTTGATGTACGTTGAACCAAGTCGCTCAACTGCTTTGCGCATGCGCAACGAAATGTATGCGCGTGAATCTTCAGGCGTTGCAAATGGTCGCAACTTCTTCTTAATCAGCCACGGCAGCAAAGCTTTGCTCAATACCCACACCACAACAACCAAACGTGCAACCGGTGGTATGCGCGTTGGCGTCGTTAAAACAGGAACTTCACGTTGCGCAGATATGCGCAGTTCGATGGCTTGTTTTTCCCATGCAATGTTGTTTGGGTCGAGCACCCAAGGGGCAACTTGATCGAATGCGCCCCATGCGCAATCTGCTGGGCTTGAACTAGCGGGGGATGTCACGCACCAATTCTGCCTGCACGAAGGGCATCAATGACTTGTTGTGCGAGATGTTGTTGACAAACCACCAGGTCGGGGAGCCACGCGTCACGCCGGTTGTATATAAGAGGTGTGCCGTCAATCCGGCTGGTGAACAATCCGGCCGCCGCAGCAACTGCAATTGGCGCAGCCGAGTCCCATTGGTACATGCCACCTGCGTGCACATAAATGTCCACTTCACCCAGCACTACGGCCATGGCCTTTGCGCCAGCCGAACCAAGTCGGGCAACATCGCAGTCCAACGCCTCGGCAACAATTACGGCTTCGCGCGTTGCGCGGTTACGCGAAACCACGAGTCGCGGTTTGCCCTCATGTCGGTCTGGAGTCTTTGGTAGTTGATGCGTGCTCAGCGTCATGTTGTACGCAGGCAATGCAACTGCAGCTTCCGTAATGCTTCCTTCATCAGATGGTTTGCCGTCTGCATCTTTGCGTTCCCACAACGCAATGTGCACAGCCCAGTCAGCGCGATCGAACTCGCTGTATTCCTGCGTGCCGTCAAGTGGGTCAATAATCCATACGCGGTCTGCGGTTATTCGATCGGAATCATCGGCAGCTTCTTCCGACAACACGGCATCGTTCGGTCGGTGTTCAGCAAGTGTTTCGTCAATGAATCGTTGCGCGGCTGCATCGCCAACATCTTTTGCGTACCACGTTGAAGCGCCATCGTTGTACAAGCGCTCACGAACTGCCATCAAACGTTTGCCGGTTTCTTCGGCAAGGAAATGTGTCAGTTCTCCGTCGGTCAATTTCACGAAGCGCTACGTCCAAGATTGATCGCGTCGCTCACCAACTTGCGAACGGTGTCTTCCTTCGCACCACCAGCAACAAGTGCGCCAATTTGGCCTTCAACTTGTTCGGCAAGTGCATCATTAAACGCATCGATGCGTTGACGATTGGCAACAGTGGAAGCAGTCAGCAACACAATCGCGGCAAGCGAAGTTGTTAAACCAATGGTGGTGACAACACCAACGTTGTTGCCAGCGATAGAAGAAATAATGAGGCCTGCAATTCCGCACACAAACACGACTGCACAGATAATGCGAATGCGTTTGAGAGCAGAGTTCATACCAATTCCTTAACGGGCAAGTGGCTTGTACTTAATACGACGCGGTTGGTCTGCGGCAACGCCCAGTTCCTTCTTGCGCCATGCTTCGTAGTCGCTGAAGTTACCTTCGTACCAACGCACTTGGCTGTCGCCCTCAAATGCCAACACGTGTGTGGCAATGCGGTCAAGGAACCAGCGATCGTGCGAAATAACCACCACGCAACCAGGGAATGATTCAAGACCAGTTTCCAATGCGCGCAGTGTGTCTACGTCCAAGTCGTTTGTTGGTTCGTCCAACAGCAACACGTTTCCAGCGTGCTTTAGCAACTTGGCCAAATGCACGCGGTTGCGCTCTCCACCCGACAAATCGCCAACACGCTTTTGCTGGTCGCTGCCTTTGAAGTTGAAGCTTGCAACGTATGCGCGGCCATGAACTTCGCGTCCACCAATCTTCAACGTTTCTCCACCGTCAGTAATTTCTTGGTACACCGTTGCATCGGCATCCAGCGTGTCGCGGTTTTGATCCACGTAGCTCATTTGCACGGTGTCACCAATGGTGATGGTTCCAGAGCCCGGTGCTTCTTGACCGGTGAGCATGCGGAACAACGTGGTTTTACCCGCGCCGTTTGGTCCGATAATGCCAACAATGCCTGCAGGTGGAAGCGAGAAGGTCAGGTCTTCAATCAGCATTCTGTCGCCGAAGCCCTTCACCAAGTTCTTCACTTCAATAACGGTGTCACCCAAACGTGGGCCGGCAGGAATCATGATTTCTAATCTGTCGCTAACACCATCGGAAGCTTGTGCCTCTGCATGCAATTTTTCGTATGCAGCAAGACGCGCTTTACCTTTCGACTGACGAGCCTTTGGTGCCATGCGCACCCATTCAAGTTCGCGTTGCAACGTGCGCTTGCGTGCATCGTTTGCTTTCTCTTCTTTGCCAAGTCGTTCTTGTTTCTGTTCCAACCAACTTGTGTAGTTGCCAGAAAACGGAATGCCGCGACCGCGATCAAGTTCAAGAATCCATTTCGCCACGTTGTCCAGGAAGTAACGGTCGTGGGTAATTGCCACAACAGTGCCTGGGTATTCCTGCAAGAAGCGCTCCAACCAGTCAACGCTCTCTGCGTCTAAGTGGTTGGTAGGTTCGTCCAGCAGCAACAGGTCGGGGCGACTGAGCAACAAACGGCACAATGCAACGCGGCGACGCTCACCACCAGAAAGTTTGGTGACATCAGCATCGTTAGGTGGGCAACGTAATGCGTCCATTGCAATTTCTACGTTGCGTTCCAGGCTCCATGCATCGGCTGCTTGAATTTTTGCTTCAAGGTCTGCTTGCAGTGCGCCAACTTTGTCGAAGTCTGCATCGGGGTCGCCCCACATTGCGGTTACTTCTTCGTAGCGCGTAAGCAAATCGCGAATTGGTGCAACGCCGTCCATCACGTTGCCGAGCACATCTTTGTTCGGATCAAGAATTGGTTCCTGCTCAAGCATTCCAACGGTGAACCCTGGGGTTAGGCGTGCTTCGCCGGTGTATCCGTCGTCAACGCCGGCCATGATGCGCAACAGGCTGGATTTACCGCTGCCGTTCGATCCAATAACGCCAATTTTCGCGCCAGGGTAGAACGACAGTGAAATGTCTTCTAGAACTGTGCGGTCGGGTGGGTAGAAGCGGGCAAGTTTGTAACACGTATATATAAATTCAGCAGCCATGACGCCTACAAACTAGTAGCCACAGCCCGCAGAAGGGCAGTGCTAGTTTTGAAGCCAAGCGGGGAATAACTATTCAACGCTGTACCGATACCAAAAGGGGATCACTTTCATGGAACTTCTCAGCCGCGCTTACCTCGGAACCTTCGGGCTTCGCTGGTTGCACATTCTTGTAGGTATTGCCTGGATTGGCTTGCTCTACTACTTCAACTTGGTGCAAGTGCCAGGTCTCGCTGCTTATGGCGATGAAGGCAAAGCTCGCAACATCACCATCGACAAGGTCGCACGTCGCGCTTTGTGGTGGTTTCGTTGGGCATCAATCGCAACGCTTGCAACCGGAATTCTCATTACCGGTGCAATCGAAAACTATTACAAGGACTTCATGTCTGATGCTTCGGCTTCAGGAATTGGCCACGACGTAGCAATTTCAGTTGGCATGGTTCTTGGAATCTTGATGGCAGCAAACGTATGGATGATCATCTGGAAGAACCAGAAGGTTGTTCTTGCTAACGCAGCAAACGTGTTGGGTGGCGGCGAAGCAAATGCCGATGCACCAACCGCTGGCCGCAAGGCATTGCTCGCATCACGCCAGAACATGATCTTCTCGGTAAGCATGTTGTTCTTCATGGTGGGTTCAGCTCACTTCTACAACGCAGCATTTGGTGCAGCAACAGCGAACAATGCATGGACATTCTTTGCAATTGCAATCGCACTCATCACCTTGCTCGAATTGAATGCAGTCGGAATCTTCGGCGGCATCAAGGCTGGCAACAAAATGTTGTGGATGTATGAGAGCCATAAGAACGCACTCATCACCAGTGGAATTCTGTGGTTGATCCTCTGGATCTCTTCAGAGGTATTGCTCGGCTAATTCAGCCTGCAATCAACTTTCTTACGAAAGCCGGTCTCACTTAACGGTGAGATCGGCTTTCATGTTTTGGTGGCCAGGCACCGTGCACATCAGCACGTAGTTGCCGGCGGTAAGTGAAACGGATCCAACGTCGGTGCTTCCCTTGGCATTCACTTTCAATTCGAAGTTCGCGACCTTTGTGCCATCTTGCACAACAACCAGGGTGTGGCGAATGGAATCGTCATTCACGTATCCAACTTCAATGTCGCCCGCGGTTGCGTCGTATGCAGCCTTGTCAAACTTGAGCCCTGAAACCGCGTGAACCTCTAGGCCAACAGTTGCCGGAAGGGTCTCTGGGGTGGCAGTCGAGCCACTGCAAGCTGAAAGTGCAAGTGCGGCGGCAACAGCGGTAAGTGAAATTTTGGTGAAGCGATTCATGCCCATATGTTATGAGGCTTTTGGGAAGCACCGATGGTCGTGGTCGAAAGACACAGAGTACGATGAGGGCGATGCTTGATCGCTCAAAGCCCGAAGAATTCGGGGCCAATTCGTGGCTCGTCGAAGAGATGTATGAGCGTTTTCGCGAAGACCCAAACTCGGTCGGCGATACGTGGAAAGAGTTCTTCAGCGACTTCAAGCCAGCAGGCACGCCAAAGGTTGACAGCACGGCCGAAATCATTCGCCCGGCGCTGCCTGCCGAGTTGCGTGAAGAAGGCGCAAAGCCACAGCCAGTGGTTACTTCTCCTGGCGTAGAACCGCCAACTCCAAAAATTTCAACATCGGAAATTATTCCCGATGGCGAACCAGAACCATTGCGCGGTGTGTCGGCAGCAATTGCTTCAAACATGGAAAAGAGCCTCACGGTTCCTACCGCAACAAGTTTCCGCAATGTGCCAGCAAAGTTGTTGGAAGTGAACCGCAAGGTCATGAACAACTACCGCTCGCGCACGGGTCAGCCAAAAATTAGTTTCACGCACATCATCGGTTACGCCATCGTTCGCGCCATTGCCGACACTGTTCCAAACATGAAGAACGGGTTCGTCGTTGATGCTGATGGCAAGCCACAAATTCAACGTCACAACAACGTCAACATTGGACTTGCTGTCGATGTGGATAAGGGCAAGGGCCAACGTTCGCTCGTTGTTCCTGTGTTGCGCAATGCAGATGCTCTTGATTTCGCTGGCTTCTTGCTTGCCTATGACGAAATCATTCGCAAAGTACGCGCTAACAAACTGACAGTTGAAGACTTCCAAGGTGCAAACGTCAGCCTGACTAACCCAGGCACCATTGGCACTGTTCAGTCGGTGCCACGTTTGATGCCAGGCCAAGGCGTCATCGTTGGTGTTGGCAGCATCGATTACCCAGCAGAGTTTCAGGGCAGTGATGAACGTTCATTAACTCGTCTTGGTGTGTCAAAAGTAGTCACCATCACCAGCACATACGACCACCGCATTATTCAAGGTGCCGAAAGCGGCATGTTCTTGAAGTATGTGCACGAACTGCTCATTGGTCAGCACAACTTTTATCACGACCTCTTCCAAAGCCTCGGAGTTCCATACGAAGCAGTGCAGTGGCATCAAGACAGCAACTTGCTCGATTCCGAAGATGAAATGTTGCATAAGCAAATGCAGGTGGCAACACTCATTCGCGTGCACCGCGTGCGTGGTCACCTCATTGCCGACCTCGACCCACTTCGCTGGCAAGAACCACAGATGCCAAAGGAACTCGACCCGGCAACGTATGGCCTCACCATTTGGGACTTGGATCGTCAGTTCCTTACTGGTGGCGTAGGCGGAGTTCGCAAATCATCGCTTGGGGATTTGCTCGGTGTATTGCGCGACGCATATTGCCGCACCATCGGCATTGAATACATGCACATTCACTCCACCGACGAACAGCGCTGGATTCAAGAGCGTGTTGAAGGTCATGGAGTTTTCAATTTCACGGTCGACAAGCGTCGCGTGCTTGAACGACTCAATGACGCCGAGGCTTTTGAGAAGTTTTTGGCCACAAAATATGTGGGAACAAAGCGTTTTGGTTTGGAAGGCGCTGAGTCGGCAATTCCAATGCTTGACACCATTTTGACTGCAGCTGCAGACGGCGGCCTGGATTCGGCTGTGTTGGGTTCAATGCACCGTGGTCGTCTCAATGTGCTTGCCAACATCATGGGCAAAAACCCGCAAGATATTTTTGAAGAGTTTGAAGATTACGTAGACCCAACATCCGTTCAGGGTTCAGGTGACGTGAAGTATCACCTTGGCGCAGTGGGCACGTACGTTTCGCCAAAGGGTGCGCAGTTGCCAATTGAGTTGTCGGCTAACCCAAGTCACCTTGAAACCGTTGGGCCAATCATTTTTGGAATGACTCGCGCCGCGCAAGATGCAATCGATCCGCCGTTGGCCTACAGCGTGTTGCCAATCATGATGCACGGCGACGCGGCGTTTGCTGGTCAAGGAGTTGTTGCCGAAGGTTTCGCTATGAGCGACACCAGTGGTTATCGCATTGGCGGAACCATTCACGTCATTATCAACAACCAAATTGGTTTCACCACATCGCCGCAGTACGCGCGTTCATCGAAGTACCCAAGCGATGTTGCGAAAACTGTGCAGGCACCAATTTTCCATGTGAACGCAGACGACCCAGAAGCGTGCGTGCGCGTTGCACGTTTGGCATTCGACTACCGCCAGCAGTTCCACAAAGACGTGGTCATCGACCTCATTTGCTACCGCCGCCATGGTCACAACGAAGGTGACGACCCGAGCTACACCCAACCGCTGATGTACAAGGCAATTGCAGAGCGCCGCAGCGTTCGCAAGCTGTATGTAGAAACGTTGGTGAAGCGCGGCGACATCACGCTGGAAGAAGCTGAGCAATCGCTTGCCGACTACCAAGGCAAGTTGCAGGGAGCGCTCGACATTGCGCGTGCAGGTAAACCAGAGCCAATCAAGGTTCCACCTCCGCCAAAACCAATTGGTGTGGTGCCACACGTGGCAACAGGTGTTGACCGTGCAATCTTGGACGGCATTTTCAATCACCTCACCGAATATCCAGAAGACTTTGCACCGCATCCAAAACTGTTCAAGCAGTTTCAATTGCGCGCACAGAACTACGAAACACAACAAGATGTGGACTGGGCAACCGCCGAAGCATTGGCATTCGGTTCACTCGTTGTTGAAGGAACGCCAGTTCGTTTAATGGGCGAAGACGCTCGTCGCGGTACGTTCAGTCAGCGCCATTCAACACTTGTTGATTACAACAACGAACGCCGTTGGGTTCCACTGAATACGTTGCCAAATGCGAAGGCTCGTTTCTGGGTATATGACTCGTTGTTGTCTGAGTACGCAGCGCTTGGTTTTGAATACGGTTACGCACATTCCAATAGCAAAGCGTTGGTTATGTGGGAAGCCCAGTTCGGCGACTTCGTGAACGGCGCGCAAATTGTGATTGACCAGTACTTGGTGGCTGCAGAAGACAAGTGGGGCCAGCAAAACGGTGTGGTCATGTTGTTGCCACACGGTTATGAAGGCCAAGGCCCAGAGCATTCCTCGGCACGCCTCGAGCGCTTCTTGCAGTTGTGTGCCGAAGACAACATTCAGGTGTGTTACCCAACAACGGCAGCACAGTATTTCCACATGTTGCGCCGTCAAGTGCGTCGCGATTTCCGCAAGCCACTTGTGGTTATGACGCCGAAGCAACCGTTGCGCATGAAGGAAAGTCGCTCGCTCATTACCGATCTAACAAAGGGCAGTTTCGAAGAAATTTTGGACGATCCAACAGTTACCGACAAGTCGAAAGTAACGCGCATTGTGTTGTGCACCGGCAAAGTGGCGTGGGACGTGATGACCGAGCGCAACAAGTTGGGTGCAAATGTGGCAGTGGTTCGAGTAGAGCAGCTGTACCCATTCCCAATTGTTCAGTTGCGCGAAATTCTTGCCAGCTATCCAAACGCTAAGCAAGTGGTGTGGGTGCAAGAAGAACCAGAGAACATGGGCGCTTGGCGCTTTGTCGATGCCATTGTGTGGCCAATTAAGAATGACGGCTACGACTGGCGCCACGTTTCACGTGTGGAGTCGGGTAGTCCTGCAACGGGTTCGAAGACCATTCACGATCAAGAAACTGCCAGCATTCTTGAACAAACTTTCGCTAACTGGTAGAAATAAAAAAATCCTGGGCCAACATGCTTGTGGCATGTCAACCCAGGATTTCTATTTGTAATCGTTAACGATCAGCCTGGCTCTCCAAAGGTTGCAATGCTGTCAACCTTGCATACGAACAACACGCGACGCTCATCGATTGATGGGTCACGTAGGCCGTACTCATCGCCTTGGCCAATGTATTTTTGCCAAATGCGGTTGAGCTGCGAAGTTACCCATGCGCCTTCTTTTGCATCGTCTTCCAAGATTTCACGCTCAACGCTGACCTTCATGCTCATCCAGTGGTACATGTTCTCTGGGTTCACAATGATGATGGTGATTTTTGGAGTCTTGCGAATCCACTTGGTCTTGGTGCGCTGCGAAGCAACGTTCACCAACACTTTGTCACCTTCGTAGTCGAACCACATTGGTGTCAGGTTTGGACGTCCGTCTGAACCCATAACTGCCATGACGCATGCGAATGGCTTGTCCATCAACATTTTGTATTTTGGATCTACATCTGCAATGGAGTTCACCGTTGTGCGGTCTCCAACTGCAAACTGACCTGGCTGTAAGCCGTTGGCTACGTCACGAAATTTTGCGACTTTGATTCCCATTTTCCCCCCTTGATAGTTACGAACTTTCCCCAAGGGAAACGGTAGCAGGCGTTCTGGGGCAAGTCATTTAGGCTTTGCAGAATGAAAGTTTCCATAGTCGGAGGGTCGTTAGGCGGGTTAACTGCTGCCTGCTTATTGCGCGACCTTGGCTATGACGTCTCGGTATATGAACGCTCGTCGGTTCGGCTTGAACAACGCGGCGCAGGAATTGGGTTCTTGCCAGCGACGTATCGTTACCTGCAATCTCGTGCAGGAGTGGACTTAACAAAAATTTCAGTTGCCACCAGCAAGATTGTGTATCTCGATGCAGACAGCACTGTGACGTACGAAGCAGCACACAATTACTTGTTCAGCTCGTGGAACACGGTGTATGCGTCAACGCTGGATCATTTTGGAATGCAGGAATATCACCTCGGTTCTGAAATGGTGGACTTCGACCAAACTCCAGACTCGGTAACGGTCAATTTCAAGGACGGTCGCAGTGTGACATCCGATCTACTTGTAGCCGCGGACGGCATTGGTTCATCGGCGCGAAGCAAGTTGATTCCATCGTGCAAGTCTGAGTATTCGGGTTATGTCGCGTGGCGTGGAATGGTGCCTGAGTCGCAACTGTCCGCCGAAATGGTGGAGCGATTGGGAAGCGCAATTACCTATTTCGTGTATCCGCACTCGCACATTTTGGTGTATCCAATTCCAGACCATGATGGGCGAGTAACACCGGGAAATCGCCTCATCAACTTCGTGTGGTATTGCAACTATGCGGTAGGTGAAGAATTCAATACATTGATGACCGATAAAAATGGAACGCTTCGCGACGTGTCCATTCCGCCTGGTTATGTAAGCGAAAGCAACGTTGCAAGCATGAAGGCAATGGCTGTTGCGAATTTGCCAAAACTGTTGAGCGATTTGGTATTGAAAACAGCGGAGCCATTTATTCAGGTGGTCTACGACATTGATATTGACCAAATGGCGTTTGGGCGAGTATGCCTCATTGGCGACGGAGCAATTGTTGCTCGTCCTCATGCTGCGGCCGGCACTGCCAAAGCTGCGGCCGACGGTTGGGCACTTGCCGAAGCATTAGAAAAATACGATTCTGTGCCCGAAGCGCTTGAAGTGTTCCAACGCTCGCAGCTTGCACTTGCCAAGAACCTGCTCGATCGAACACGTAGGGTTGGTGCGAAGTCGCAGTTCTTGAATACGTGGGACCCTCGTGATCCTGAAGTCATTTTCGGTCTGCACAAACCTGGCGAGTAGGGGTACGCAATGTCACGACACATGATCGAATCGGCACAGCGCCTACTTTCCAGTTTTGACGCCACTCAGCGTGCTTCAGGATTCCTCGATTTCGCTAATGCGCAAGAGCGTGTGAAGTGGTTTTATACGCCAACCGATCATGGTGGCTTGCCGCTTGCGAGTATGTCTTCTACTCAACATCGACTTGTGCATCAACTGCTTGCTTCGGCTTTGTCGGAGGGCGGTTATGTAACGACCACAACCATCATGGGTTTGGAAAACGTTCTCGACCGTCTTGAGGGTTTTGTCGCTGGTTTCGAACGCGAACGCGGAAGAGACCCGCTGTTGTATTGGGTGTCCATTTTTGGAACGCCATCTGAAACCGATACGTGGGGTTGGCGATTTGGCGGACATCACGTTTCGTTGAATTTCACGTTGCATGACGGTGTGGTGGTGTCGTCTACGCCGTGTTTCTTTGGCGCCGACCCTGCAAACTCCATGTTGCTTGGGCCGCACTTGTTGCGTCCACTTGCTGCGGCGGAAGATCTGGCTCGAGAATTTATCCATTCGTTGTCTGTTGATCAACGAAGTGTTGCCACGGTGAGTGCGACTCCACCTACCGACTTGGTTGGTGCGAACAGAAGTGTTTTGGCCGAGGGCGATACCGCTTTGCCGTTGACCATGGTGTGGCGTAAGCAGTTCGATGGCGCTTTGGGTGATGCCATTCAGGCCATTCAAAATAAGGCTGATGCCGAGCTGGCTATTACCGAAGAGCACTTAAAACTCGTGTCGTTTTCTCAGGTGCCGAAGGGGCTTTCGGCTCGCGAAATGACAGCCACTCAGCACAGTGATTTGCGGGAGTTGCTGAAGGTGTACATCAACCGAGTGTCAGACGATGTTGCCGATAGGGAATGGGAAAAGTTGTCTGGTGACAAGATCCAGGACTTGTCGTTTTTGTGGGCCGGCGGAATAGAGAAGGGCGAGCCGCATTATTACCGCGTGCAGGGTTCGCGATTGTTCGTTGAGTATGACAACACTCAGCGCGGCACGAACCACATACACACGGTGTGGCGTGACTTGTCGAATGATTTTGGTGGCGACTTACTTGCTCACCATTACGTCCACAGCCACTAACGATTTGCTATCCCCGCTACTTGCGGAGCAGTCCAATCGCGTTGAGGACAATTACCGATGGCAACATAACACCGAACACAAAAAACATCGAGATTCGTTGTGATCGTCTCATGGACCTATCGAATTTATCTGGCGACTCGAAGGCGCTCATTTTGTAGCACTCGCAACAATTGCAACAATCAAGAACGAAAGCGCTGCGAGATTGAGTAACGCAAGGATGGTGTATGTGACTACATCGCTGATCTTTTGCTTTAGCGCTTCTTTGGCTTTTGTATAACGATTCAACTCGTCAACAATTGCATTTATATCGGCTTTTGTTGCTGGTGTCATGAAATCATCTGATCTCATAAATCTCCTTTAAATTTTTGTTGGTGTAAGCGAGAAAATTCGCGATGTAGGTCAGTACTGACGATTTACCTTGAGAAAAATCCTGTAAGGCCCAATATGGCAACTCCAGTTCCAATTACTACAGCAGCAAATTTGTACATTTCCATGCGGAATGACTCTTTGAGATTTAGTGATTCTTCCTTTATTGCTAATCGAATCGCAGGGAATTGGGTATCAATCTTTGCGAAGCGACGGTCGATGCGAGTGGCGAGGATGCGCAAGTCGTTGCGCGTTGCGGGTTCGTTTGGCCAATGCTCAAAGTCATCGGCGAGGTTTTGCTCAGGTTCGTTTTCCACGGCACTTCCAGATGTAAAAGTTTGCATATGGCACATGTGTGCGAGGAAGGCCGAAGCCGACTTCGCAATTGTGACATACCCCGTGCTTTGTCTGTCAAGTACCAAACAGGTATCCGTTCGGATACGCTCAAAATATGGCGAGAAACCTTATAGAAGAAGCTCGAATCGGGGCTGGGCTTACCCAGCAGGAGATGGCCGACAGGGGCGGCACATCGCGAACCACGCTTTCTGCCTATGAACACGGCAGAAAGTCTCCCAACTTGGATACGGCGGAACGTCTACTGGCAGTTGCCGGGTACGAGCTCACGCTGCAGCATCGAATCAAGTTCTCAGAAGTAAAGATGCCACGAGGGAGGCGGATTTATGTCCCTAATCGTTTATGGCAATTGAACCCAGTAGATGCATTTAGAACGGTTCAGATGCCTCTCAGCATTAACTGGTCGAATCCGGGTAAAGAATTCGATCTGAGTATTCGTCGGCAGCGTGCACGACTATATGAAATCGTTATTCGTGAGGGTATGCCAAAAGACATGTTGAAATTCATTGATGGATCATTGCTCATCGATTTATGGCAGGAAATCGTCCTTCCACAAGCAATTCGCACACATTGGGAGGTGACGATTGATGCAGCGTTCTAGTGACAGAGCTTTCTGGGTTTCAGCAGGAGATCGCTCGACTGTTTTTCTCACTTCAATCATCTCAGGGGTTCGTGCTCGCGGGTGGAGGAGCGCTCCTCGCTTCTGGCCTGTCCATTAGACCAACTCAAGATTTAGATTTCTTTGGTTCACCTGGCCAAGTCAGCGTTTCGCTTGCCTTAGATCAATTTCTTGACGCGATTGAGCAACAGAATTGGGACTACGAATTGCTCAGTCATGCGAACGACTTCGCCCGAGTTCGCGTTATTGGCTCGGCTGAACTCGTTGTTGACCTTGCCATTGACGTCGCACCAAGGTTTCCCGTCTCCCAAACGCTAGTCGGACCTGTTTTCAGCCCATTGGAATTAGCGGGCAGAAAATTGCTTGCACTATTTGACAGAGCTGAGGCTCGCGATTTTGTTGACGTGTACGTACTGTCAAAGAAGTTTGGAAACCAGAAGATATTTGATGCGGCAACGCAAATTGAAGTCTCTCTAAACAAACAAATCCTGGCTCGCATGATGAATGCTCTAGATCGGTTCTCGGATGATGAACTGCCAATTGATCACAGTGAAGTCGGAGCGCTCAGAAAGTACTTCGCTAACTGGGCGAAAGATTTGGATGGGGCTTAGCGGGGGAGGATGCTGGCAAGGCCAAGCACCTGCGATAACTCAGTTAATGCCTGCGTACTGTTCGCAACCTTGATCGTCTGCATTCCCATCGCCGCAGCTGGCTTCAAGTTAATTCCCAAGTCATCTAAGAACACACACTCATCTGGCTGCACGTTCACCGTTTCGCACGCAATTTCATAAAACCGTGTTTCCGGTTTGCGAACTCCAACTTTGCTGCTTTCAATCACCGCACTAAATCGCGCAAGCACTGCGCGCAGTTCGTCTTGGCGCTGGCGATCAGCAGCATCAACCGCAACCGGCTGATCCGACAACACATTGTTCGTCAAACATGCCAATACATAACCGGCTTCGTTAATGCGGTCTAATGCATGCACCATGTCGGGGCGAATTTCGCCGTGCAACAAACTCAACACGTCAGCACCTGGCACGCGATGCCCCAGTGCTTCGCTTTCGCGCGCAAAAACGTCATCAAATTCAATGGGTGAAATGTCGCTGCGTTCCAATTTGGCCCACGCGTTGTCGTCGGGGTTCACCGAATTGACCGAGCGAATGAAGTTGGCAGGTAACCCCTGGGCGGCCTCGTAGTGGTTAAACGCCTCAAAGGGGCTCGACAAAATGACCCCACCGAAATCAAAAAACACAGCCCTAAGCACGCATTGAGCGTACGGGGTAAGGGATCACCTAGCGGGGGTCCTCATGCTGGTTGACTGTCCCCGTGGCAAAAACTGGGCCAAAGCATGTGGTGGTGGACGGGTCGAATGTGGCGACCGAAGGCCGAACCTCGCCCAGCCTGAAGCAGTTGAACGAAGCCGTTCTGTCGTTCATGAACGAGTTTCCGAACACCAAAATCACGGTGGTGGTGGACGCCACGTTTGGTCATCGCATCGACAAGCGCGAAGTGTCCGAGTTCAATAGCGCCATTAACAACAACGAACTTGTTGCGCCGCCTGCCGGTGCAGTGGGCCGCGGCGACGGATTCGTGCTCACTATCGCCGAAAAAATTGGCGCAAGCATTTTGTCGAACGACAGCTATCAAGAATTCCATGAGCAATACCCGTGGTTGTTTAACTCTGGTCGGTTGATCGGCGGCAAGCCAGTGCCAAACGTTGGATGGGTGTTTATCGAACGCTTGCCTGTGCGTCCTTCGGCAACCAAGTCAGTGAAGAAAGCAAGTCGCGAAGCAAATAGGCCAATGCCGGTTCCAAAAGCTCCGCCGCCTGCATCAAAACTTCCTGCACCAAAGCAGCAAGCACCTGCAGCGAAACCACAAGCCGCAAAAACTCCTGCACCAAAACTTTCTGCAAAACCAAAAGCAGCAACCATCAACGAGCTCACACCGTTTCTTGAATTTGTCGAGAAGTATCCGGTGGGCAGCAAAGTAAAGGGTGTTGTCGATCAATATTCCGCACATGGCGTGTACGTAAAAATCGGCGACGTTCGCGGTTACTTGCCACTTCGCCTTATGGCCACACCAGCACCGCGCAGTGCGCGCGAGCACGTGAAAATTGGCCAGCAGGTAAACCTTTCGGTCGACAGTTTTGTGGCATCGCGTCGAAGCATCGACGTAGCCATTGTGGGCACGGTTACACCAATGAAGAAGGCCCCAGCGCCTGCCGCAACGCCTACGAAAGCCAAGAAGAAAAAGAAGCGCCCACAGCAACAACCTGTGCGTCAACCTGCGCCAACTCGTAAGGCAGCCGCCAAGAAGAAGTAGTTTGTTCACGTGCTTATCGCTACGTGGAACGTGAATTCATTAAAGGCCCGCTTGCCAAGAGTGCAAGGTTGGATAGAAGAAAACCAGCCCGATGTGCTGTGCATTCAAGAAACCAAAATGACCGAGGCTGCGTTTCCTGCACTCACATTCCAAGAAATGGGTTACGAAACCGCACACCTTGGTCAAGGTCAGTGGAACGGCGTGGCAATTTTGTCGAAGGTGGGCTTAACCGATGTGGTGGCCAACTTTGCAACAGGCGAGCCCGATGCCGAAGCGCGCATTATTAGTGCAACTTGTAACGGCGTAAAAGTGGTGTGCGTGTATGTGCCTAACGGTCGCGAACTTGAACACGAGCATTACCAATACAAACTGCGTTGGATGAAGCAGTTGCGCGATCACGTTGACACCATTGCCAAGCCAACCGAAGATGTCGTGGTTACGGGCGATTTCAACATTGCGCCAACCGATATCGACGTATGGGACCCGGCCGTATTCATTGGCGCAACCCACACCAGTGAGCCAGAGCGCAAGGTGCTCAGCGACTTGTGTGCATGGGGCCTCACCGACATTTTCCGCGAGCAACACCCCGAGCCAAAGCTGTATTCATGGTGGGACTATCGCGACGGCAGTTTCCATAAAGCTCACGGCATGCGCATTGACTACTTATTGGTCACCAAATCGCTCGCTGCCAAAACCATCGAAACGGCAATTGATCGCAACGCACGCAAGGGCGAAAAGCCAAGCGATCACGCGCCAGTCACCATGATCGTTTCATGACCGAGCCAATTCAGCCAGCAAACAATTTCGCGGGCTTTCATGTGCGCCAAGTGCCCATGACTCCTGAAGAAGAAGCGAAGGCCAAAGTTGCCGAAACCATGCGCAACGACATTCGCGAGTTTGCAACTGGCAACGATGTCAGCTTTTTAGACCGCAGCCCAATCATTGGTGCAATTAATCCGTTGTCAGCACCAATGCATATCGACACGCACATCAATAGCGAAGGCGTCAACATGGTGACGGGCACTGTTACCTTTGGCCCGCAATACGAAGGCGCACCAACGTGTGTGCATGGCGGTTTCATTGCTGCATATTTCGACGAAGTGTTGGGCGTTGCGCAAAGCACCACGGGCAACCCGGGCATGACAGTAAACCTCACCATCGACTACCGATCACCAACGCCAATCAACAAACCATTGGTATTCAACGGTTGGGTAGAGCGCGTAGAGCGCCGCAAAATCTTTACCGTTGGCACCTTGCATCACGGCGAAACGCTGTGCGCCGAGGCTCACGCAATATTTGTGTCGATGAGCCCCGAGTTAATGGCCAGAATTTCTAACAACGCCGGCCCAACTCGCTGAGCAGTGATGTCGCCAAAGATTGGCGCAAAGTCGGCAACACCCGTTGGTGTCATCGAAGACAATTCCAGCAAGTCAGCATCAGTACAAATTTCTTGCGGAGTTAAGTTCGACGAACGCGCCAAGTGCCTGCGCCATGTGGTCAATTTGTCCAGAACAGTTGGTTGACCAGAATTCGTGCGAGGCATGGCAGCACGTATTACTGCAGCAGCCTCTTCACGAGCCAAGTCTTCAGGCGAAGGCGCACGCTTAGGCAAACCTTCAAGCAATGGGCTTAGCCCACCATTTCGCGTGCCACGCTTTTCTGCATACGTAACAAACAACTGATTCGCTGCGCGAGTTAACGCAACATAAGCAAGTCGAATTTCTTCCTTCTTCGCATCGGCCGAAGTTGCCGAGCCATGGGGAAGCAGTCCGCTTTCCGCACCTGCAACAACCACGCAATTCCATTCACGGCCTTTTGCACTGTGAAACGTGAGCAAATCCACACCACTATCGGCGGCCTTCGAAATGTGGTTGGCAGTTGTCCACGCACTGAATGCGCGTCCATCGACAACGCCTGGCTGGTCGAGGTGTAAAAACTCGAACACCATTGCTGCTACTTCGCGCTCGGCTTCGTCTAACGATTCGGCCAAGGTGTCAGAAGCCCAGGTGGTCAGCGCATTACGGCTTCCGCATTGTGCGGCAAGCCCAATGGCGGCAGTGATGTCGGCCGATTGCTTGGAAGACCCAATAGGAATTCCGGCCTTCTTCAACGCCTTGGCAACCGCAGCAACTTGATTATTGGTGCGCATTAATACGGCAACCGAACTCCATGGGTCGGCGCCAGCAGTTGGCGCGTATTTCCACAGCAGTTGCGCAATGCCGGTGGCTTCTTTTTCGGCATCATCAAAACCAACCAACTGCACAGGTGGGCCGTCTTCGCGCACCGCAACAATGTCTACGGGTTCGCCGCTTTGCTTCGCAGCGTGCCTGGCCGCGTGCACAATGTGTGGCGTACAGCGATAGTTGTTTGGCAACTTCAACATGGTGGTTTGCCCAAGTTGTTCGGGCAAGGTGTCGAACAACATGCGGTCTGCGCCGTTCCATCCGTAAATGGCTTGCAATGGGTCACCAACAACAAACACATCGGGGCGTCCGCCACGTATTGCGATGAACAACGCGTGTTGCAGCGGGTTCATGTCTTGTGCCTCGTCTACAAAAATGTGACGGAAGCGCCAGCGCACCACTTCGGCGTACGCCGCATCAGTTTGCATGTCGATAACTACTCGCGCCAATAAATCATCAAGGTCAACCACTTGGCGTTTCTTTTTCAATGCTTCGTATTGCTTGAACATTTCGGCAATGTCGGCAGCTGGTGCAGGTACCGAACGTTGGTTGCGTTTCACCGCGGCTGCATAGTCGGCTGGTTCAATCATGCGTGCATGAGCCCAGTCAATTTCCATCAAGAGGTCGCGTGGGCGTTGCGCCAAGAAGTGCGCGCCTGCAGCACTAGTTGCTAACGCATTGCGGTTGTGCACAATGTTTGGCACCAACTGCCCAAGATCGGTGAGTCGCTGCCGCAACAGTGCCAACGCAACAGCGTGAAACGTGCCAACAGTTGGCCCCATGGTTCCGCGTGCACCAACTCCTAAGCCGTGTAACCGCCTGCGCATTTCACCAGCAGCTTCGCGCGTAAACGTAATAGCCAAAATATTTTCAGGTAACGCACTGCCGGTAAGTACGCGGTACGCAATGCGGTGGGTGAGTACTCGTGTTTTGCCCGAACCCGCGCCTGCGTGCACCACGGTGGCAGAAGGTGGGCACGTAACTGCATCTCGTTGCTGGGCATCGAGCCCCATCAGCAGTTCATTCACATCCACGCGCACACGCTAGGCGAACCCTGTAACACAGCGCACATTACGCTTGGCACATGGGCTTTTCAACAAAACACTTCAACCACGACGAAGTGTTGGTGCTCGATCTGCACCCACATTGGTGGCGGTTCGTGAAACCAAGCCTGGTGCTGTTGGCCGCTGTGGCAGCCATTGCTTACAACAATGAAATTCCGAATGATTTCCTCAAAGACCTTGCCCTCATCATTGCCCAAGCAATTACCGCGCTAGCCGTCGTCAACCTGGCCGCTAAAGCACTCAAGTGGTATCGCACACATTTCGTACTCACGTCGCAACGCGTCATTTTTCAGTCGGGAGTTGTAGCCCGAAAGCGCGTTGAGATTTCCCTTCACAAAATCAATCTCGTCACATTCCACCAGTCGGTGTTTGAGCGACTGGTGAATGCAGGAGACATCGTTATTGAATCGGGTGCTGAAGACGGTATGGAAACGTTTAACGATGTAAGGGATCCTCAACAGGTGCAGGCCCTTATTCATCAATGGATGCGTAAGAATATCGACGACATCAATAACTAGACTGTTTCAATGCCAAAAGCGAGTTTTACCTCTACCGATAACCGTCAAATGGAAGTTGAGTACGAAACTTTCGGCGATCCGTCGCACCCAGCGTTGCTCATGATCATGGGTTATAGCGCCCAAATGACAGCGTGGCCAGAAGGTTTCATTAAGAAGATTGCCAACGAGGGTTACTTCGTCATTCGTTTCGACAATCGCGACTGCGGCCTCTCCACACACCTCGACGGCGTGTTTGTCGACGTTGGTCCGGTTATTGCAGCCGCATTGTTCGACGATCCGATTCCACCAATTCCATACACACTTGTCGACATGGCAGGCGATGCAGTTGCAGTGCTCGACCACTTGGGCATCGAACGCGCACACGTTGCGGGCATGTCACTGGGTGGCATGGTGTCGCAAGTGGTGGCGTACACATATCCGCATCGCGTCATGACACTCACTTCTATTTCGTCACAGCCTGGCGACCCCGAAGTTGGTCAACCAACAATGGAAGCATCAGCAGTCATTTTTGAAGAAGCACCAGCAGGCATGTTGCGTGAGGACTACATCGAGTCATCACTGAATTGGCAGGTGTGGCAAAGCAAGAAGTATCGCGATGACAACTTGTCGCGTGCAGCTGCTGCGTTGTCATACGATCGCGCGTTTTACCCAGAAGGCGCAACGCGTCAACTTGCTGCGGTGTATGGAACGGGTCGTCGTCACGATCAAGTTGCAACTATTTCAGTGCCAACACTGGTTATTCACGGCACTGACGACACGTTGATCACTCCAGGCGGTGGCGAGCGAACAGCGGAACTCATTCCTAATTCCACACTGGTCATGGTTGACGACATGGGTCACGACCTGCCGCAACCGTTGTGGCCATTGCTCACCAACGCAATTGTCGACCACCTGTCACGCGTTCAGGCCTAACTAGCCTGTATCGGTATGGCATCTTCGCAAGAGCGCACGGGTCCACTCAGCGGTTATCGCATTATTGAAATTGCAGGCATTGGGCCAGGCCCGTTTGCCGCCATGATGCTTGCCGACATGGGCGCCGAAGTCATTCGTGTTGAACGCGCGCAATCAGTTCGAGGTCCAGCACCCGACACCGCTCATTGGGACGTGTTGTTGCGCGGTCGCAAAAACATTGCAATCGACTTAAAGAATCCGCAAGGTGTTGAAGCGTTGTTGCAACTGGTTGAAAAAGCCGACGCTCTTATTGAAGGTTTCCGCCCTGGTGTTATGGAACGCCTGGGCATTGGCCCCGATGTGTGCGCACAGCGCAACCCCAAGTTGGTGTTTGGTCGCATGACGGGTTGGGGCCAAGAAGGCCCATATGCACCGCTTGCCGGCCACGACATTAATTACATTGCTCTTGCTGGCTCGCTTGCTCACTTTGCTCGCGCAGGCGAAGCACCCGTTCCACCACTGAACATGGTGGGCGACTTTGGCGGCGGAGGCATGTTCCTTGCTTACGGCGTGGTGTGTGCATTGCTTGAAGCACAAAAAAGCGGCAAGGGCCAAGTGGTCGATACCGCAATGGTCGATGGCGCAGCAGCACTCATGAGCATGTTCTGGGCGTTCAAAAACATTGGCATGTTTAACGAAAACGCTCCTGGCACCAACATGCTCGACACTGGTGCACATTTTTACGACGTGTTCGAATGCGCAGATGGCAAGTATGTAAGCATCGGCAGCATCGAACCACAGTTCTACGCATTGCTGCTCGAAAAAACTGGCCTTACGAACGACCCAGAGTTTGCAAAACAAATGGACACTTCACAGTGGCCAGCGCTGAAAGCAAAACTGCAAAACGTGATGAAGCAAAAAACACAAGCCCAGTGGTGCGCAATTATGGAAGGCACCGATGTGTGCTTTGCGCCAGTACTCACCATGAGCGAAGCAGCTCTTCACCCACACAACGTTGCGCGCAATACCTTCATCGACATTGCAGGCATTAAACAACCGGCTCCTGCACCACGTTTTTCACGCACCAGCCCGAATACGCCAACACAACCAGCACACGCTGGTCAACACTCCAAGCAAATCCTTCAAGACTGGGGCGTCAGCAATGTTGACGATTTGCTTGCCAGTGGGGCAGTCGTAGACGGCTCGGCACAATGAGCACGATGGTTGCGTTTCACGCTCACCCCGACGACGAAAGCTTGGCCATGGGTGGCACGCTTGCCCGCGCATCGGCAGAAGGTCATCGCGTTGTTGTTGTAGTTGCCACTAATGGCGATCATGGCGAAAAGCCAGAAGGCACAACCGTTGCGCAACTGGTTGAAACACGCAAACGCGAAATGGAAGCATCATGTGCGGTTCTTGGCGTGCACCGTTTGGTGTGGCTGGGTTACGACGACAGCGGAATGAATGGCTGGGAACAAAACAAAGCCCCAAACGCATTCATTAACGCCGACACCGAAGCCGCCGCACAAAAGCTTGCCTTCGTACTTATTGAAGAAGGCGTCGATGTGTTCACCACCTACGACTGGCACGGCAACTATGGCCACCCCGATCACCTGAAGGTGCACGCGGTTGGTCATCGCGCTGCAGAAATAGCGAATGTAAAAAACGTGTACGAAATGACCATGAACCGCGACCACTGGAAGCGCCTCATGGAATTTGCACCCGAAGGTGAGAAGTTCAACCCCGACGAACCAGCAGATGACGGCAACCCAATGGGCGAGCCCGAAGCAAACATCTCGCACAAAATTGACGTCACCAAATTTTGCGAACTGAAACGTCAAGCCATTAAATGCCATGCCAGCCAAATAACCGACACCGGTTTCTTGGGCACACTCACACCAGAAATGTTTGAAATGTCTTTTGGCTTCGAGTGGTTCATCAAAGTTGGCGAAAGCGGCCCACCGCGCGACGCCTGGCTATTCGACTAGCTAGAACTCACCAACATGACACGTATATATATGGTCAGGCACGGCCAAGCCGATGCCGCCTGGCACGAAAGCCCCGACCCGGGCTTAAGCGAACTTGGCCGCCAACAAGCAGCCACCGCCGCTCAACAACTCAGCCACCTCAACAATCACAACATCATCAGCAGCCCACTGCTGCGCTGCCAACAAACCGCACAGCCATTTGCAGAAGCAAAGAACACACCAATCAGCATTCACACTGAAGTGTCCGAAATTCCTACACCCAGCAACATCGCATTCGAAGAACGCGGCCCATGGTTGCAACAAGCCATGGCCGGCACCTGGCAACAACTAGGCCAACAATTTGTGGACTACAAAAACAACATTGGCAACTTCGTGAAAAATCTGAACCACGACACCGTCATCTTCAGCCACTTCATTGCCATCAACGCCGTCATTGGCTATGCCACCAACAATGACAACCTCATGGTTGCCCGGCTCGACAACTGTTCTGTCACCACGTTTCATATAGACGACAACAAAAACCTCACCATCGTGGACACTGGCAATGAAGCCACCACCACGGTGGGGTAGATTGTTCTTTCTGTGAACGCCGAAACACTGCTGAACCTCCACACCAACTGGGCATGGGTTGTCATTATTGGCAACGCCCTCGCCGGCATTTGGGCACTGTCAGCTCACAAAATGGAAACCCTACGTACCCGCGCATTGTGGTGGTACACCGGCGTTGCACAGTTCACCGTTTTCATTCAGGTCATTTTCGGCGTCATCATGGTGAACCGCGACAAAGCAGTGTTCCCAGCGTTTCACGCGTTCTACGGTTTCGTAGCAATCATCGCAATCGCCATTATCTATTCGTACCGCGCACAACTAAAAAGCCGCGTGTACCTGTTGTACGGCTTCGGTGGGCTCTTCATCATGGGCCTTGGCATTCGAGCCATGCTCGTCGGCCAAGCCGCCTAACCCCAGCAAATTTTTGTTGCGAATTGGTTACAAAGTTCTAGTACCACTAATACCCAACGGATACGGGCATCTAGTCCACCCCTAGGTCACCTTTAGGCAAGGTCTTTGCAAGGCAAGGTGACTATTTTTAACTTTGTGGGCCACAAGGTCTTCACTTAACTAATGGGGGTTAGTTCATGTTGTTATTTCATAGGGAAATTCAAACCACGGGTGATCTACCAGCGATGATGCCGCTGGTTCAAGAATTTGTGGATATAGCAAAGAGCGTTGGAGTACCACTCCATGTTTGGACAGGTACTAACGGTTGCGTTGCAGGAACTCTGACGTTCAACTCCATGTACGAATCACTTGCTGCACGTGCAGACGGAACCGCAAAATTGATGGCCGCAAAAGGTTGGTGGGAAACACTTCGCAAATTCCGCGAGTATGCAGTTTCTTCTCAGCCAGACACCATTTACAACTATGTTCGCGGTGGAACAGAAAATGTCGAAATTCCGGTTGGCACAATCATTCAGCAGAACTACTTTCAACTCAGTGCAGCGGGTGGAGACTTCCTAGCAGCGATTAAGTGGATGACAGAACTCGTTGAATTGACAAAGTCAATCACCGGTGTCGATGCCAACATTGTTAACAGCATTTACGGAACGCTTGGTCAAATTGGCTACTTCGCTGGTTATGCAAATGCAGGACAAATTGACGAAGTCCGCGCAAAACTTACAGCCGATGCAAAGTGATTCCCGAAGTTCATGGAGGGTGGAAAGTTCGCCATTCCAGGAACCGTTGTGCAACGTCACATCGTAAAGATCGCGTAATTGCGAAACGTAACTACCGATATACGAAAGGAAAAATAGAAAATGGAAGATTACAAAAACAGAGCATCAGCACTTGGGCGTTCGAATATGGCAATGGCTACTGCATACCAAGCGGTAAACGTTGCTGTTCTTGCAATCATTGTGTTTGGCAAAATAGCTGAGGCAGACGACAGCATCAAGCGACTCGTTGCATTTACTGCAGTTGTCACCGCTATCACTGCGTGGCTCTTCAGCAGCAATGGATTGAAAATTGCTGAAGATGCTGCAAAAGATATGACTGCGGCAGAAGCAGCAACAGCAGCAGGAAAGAACGGTGCTAAGCAGCCTTGGAAGATCTACCAGCTCTACACCTTGGCAGTAACTATTGCGTCCATCGTTATCACGCTTACCGCTATTTACTAAACAGCTCAGAAGTTAAGTAAGTCAATTGGGTGCCAGTGGCGTAATGCTGCTGGCACCCTTTTTGATATCCAGTTCGCTATTGTCGTTAATTCAGGTTTGACTACAAGGAGATCATCATGGGTACATGTGGATGCGGATATACGACAGATGCCAACAAGAACTGCAATGGAACCCATCGCGTGGTTCAAGCAGTTAAGGCCGACATTGTGAAAGACCTCGAAGCCAATGGCTTCGCAGAAGCTTCAGCACACGTCAAGGGTGAAAAAGCCGAAAAGTAACCGTTCGCTACAGCGAGCGAAGTGTTTCAATTTCTAGTTCTTGACCAGAAATAATTGCCTGTGCAAGAGCCAGATTTTCTGCATTCTTGCCATCGGCAAGCACAGTCTTAGCCATTTCAATAGCACCTTCATGGTGGGCGATCATGGCCGCGGCCCAGGCTGCATCAAATGCTGCACCGGTCAGCGTGCCCAGTTCAGCCAGTTCGTCAGTTGACATCATGCCGCTCATCATTGACGAGTGGGCAGTAGTTGCCGATTCGGTGGTGGGTTACCGCGTGAAAGAAATTCTGTTTGGTCAAGACACCGAAGGTGTTGGCCGCATTTCAGCAGTGTCGGGCTCACTTGCAATTGCCAATGATTAACCACTTGGTTAACCAGTTTTGACCTTGCTTCTGGCTAAGGCATAAATGAGACTATTGTGGAACGAATGAGAACAACCTTCAAAGCACTTTTTGTTGCGGTCCTTTTTGTTGGGGGAATCGCAAATTCAGCTCATGCTCAAACTTCCTCGCTCGATGGTCAAGCATGCAAAAAGGCTGGTCAGACTCAAAAGAAGGCCGGATCTTCTTTCAAGTGCACAAAAGTCGGAAAGAAGCTTGTCTGGAAAATTACCTCAACAAATGCAAACGCAGGTGGGTTCGGAAATGGCACTCACATGGTTGGCACAGCGGTTAAGCCTGGACGTTACATAACAACTACAGCGTCAACGATGTGTTATTGGGAGCGCGTGTCCGGGTTTGGCGGAAGTTTCGATGAAATTATTTCAAATGGAAGTGGTGACGGCGCTCACTTAGTTATCGACATTCTCGGAACAGAAAGAGGCTTCAAAACAAGTGGTTGTGGAACGTGGGTTCCTTATTCTCCGAAACCAGCGGCAAAAATAACTGATGGTAATTGGGTTGTAAATGATGAGATCGCACCTGGTCTTTGGCAAGCATCAAAACCTACCAAGTGCTATTGGGAGCGCGTCTCGGATTTCACCAGTGGTTTTTCATCGATCATCAGCAATGAATACGAAGGTGGATTGGCACAGATTGACCCTTCAGACATCGGTTTCACTTCATCGGGTTGTGGCACTTGGACGAAAGTCGGTTGATTCAGAATTGGGGCCTGAAGTCTTTCGTTAAGGAGTAATCCTCTCGGCAATTTATCCCTCAAAAAGAATTGTCATATTCATGCCAGAGTCAGGGTGGTATGACCAGGATGCTCTGAAAGTTCCCCAACTTTCCTCAATTCGGCCGTCGAGTGCTCGTGTCCGCATGACTGAATCGAAAATGTAGTCAGGCGCATCTAAGGCTTTGAGTACGCAGAACGCAGAGAAAAGAGCGTCTCCATCGGCGTCTTCTTCACCTTTAGTGTCGAAAGCAATCGAGACAGCATCATTTGACATGAGTTCGCTCGCCACACATCCATCTGCAGTTTCGGTCATACCACCATTTGCGGATTTACTAGCGATTTCCTCGAAAACACCATTTTGAAAATCCACATCAAAACTTGAATGGAATGAACCTCCCATTTCGTCTGCAATTTGCTGCGCTTCAGATTCTGTATAGGCATCTCGAGGAAGATAGATATATGCGCTGCCCACAAAAATACCGTAGAACTCAGTTTCTTCAGACCCAATTGAAAGACTAACTCCATCGACTAAGGAATTTGAAAAATATTGTGCTTTTTTGGCATCGTCTTCTGACTTGTAAACAGTTATTGACGCCTCTTTTTCTCCACAGTTGATGCTCTCAACAATTGGGTAAGTAGGTACTTTTCTGCTCACAGTGGTAGTTGTTGCTGGTCCGTCGGAATTAGAGCACGTGCCACCACTTTTAATGAAAGCGTCTCTCACTGTAGAGGCAGTCTGGCCTGATGACCCGCAGCCCAATGAAAGGAACAGTAATGGTGCTAGAACCGCTGATGTTAAAAAATTGGCCTTTGTTGTTGACATGAAATTTTGCGTTATCAGGGCTATTCAAGATAATTGATGTATGTTTTTGCCAATTTCTGTATGATCTATTTTGTGCGAAATCGTAATTCTTCAAAGGTAAAGATTTTTTTGGGGGTTGTGAGTATTCTTGTAGCTACATCTTGCAGCAACGATGTAAAGGTTGACGAGAAGTACTTGCCGTGTACCAATTACAATGTTGTTTCAGAGAGAGAGCTCCCTCTTGTGAAATGTGATCAAAGTCGTTTGATCGGAAAGCTGCAAGAGTTACTAGGAATTCCAGTTACCGAAAAATTTGATGTAGGTACAGCTATAGCGGTAGAAAAGTTTCAAGTTAGCCAAGGCCTTTTTGCTTCAGCGAGCATTGACGTCGACACTATAAATCGAATATCGGAACTATTTGGAAATGGGCTAAACGGCGAGGCATGCCTTTTCAACATAAGTCAGCCATCGCGACCGTGGAAGAAATGCGACTTCAATAACGAAATTATTCCGTTTCAGAGATTTATGGGAATTGAAGCCGATGGTTTTATTGGCCCTGGGACGGTTGAGGCAATAATTGCCTTTCAGAACCAATACGGTTTACCGGAATCAGGTGCACTAGATGAACCAACATGGAAATTATTTGTTTCAATAACTAATTGAAACTAAGTAAGCACCTAATATCTGGCAACAGTTTATTGGAACTGTTGCCAGATATTAGGAAATACAGCGGGGAAGTTACTTGCAGAGCTCGCTCTTGCCCCAGTAAGGCGCGATTACAGACAGCCGGTTATACGGATAAATGATTTTGATGACATCATTCGTGTCAAGCCTTGTAAACACGTACTCACATCCAGCAAGTAAACCACTCTTATATCCAACAGCTTGCCCGCTGGAGTAGCCATCGCTAACTCCTTCTTCTCGTGCGACATCTTTTGCTGCCTCAAGTTCAGAGGTTGAATATTTCTTTCCAACAATCCCCGACAGCGCACCCGCAGATGTTAGGACGACTCCCAAGAGGAATGTTGCAGAAGCTACAGCAATCATTCTCGCTATCGGACGTTGATGCAGTTTCGAAGCGCTCTTTTCACTCTTTAAAGATTGCGCTCCAGCTGGTGTCGTATCAACTGGCATATTATTTGTTGGTTCACTTTCCATTGGTCCCTCACTTTTGTTTTGTAGCGGTCATTTGCAGACTTCGCTTCTGGTCCAGTAATAGCCGTAAATATCGCTTGCGTAAAACGGAGATTCAATTGCAATCAAATTTGGGCCAATTTTTGTAAATACATAGTAACAACCGTCTTTGTAACCCTGTTTGTAGCCTTCATCATTGCCGTTCGTGTATCCGTTTAGGTTTCCCTCTTGGTAACCCGTATCGAAAGCTACTGACCGCTCCTTCTTCAAGTCGATAGATGCCTTGCCCGCAACGAACCCACCAACACTTCCACCTACTATGAGCACGAACCCCAATACGGATAGAAGGACCTTACGTTTTGTGGAGCGCTTCTGTTTTGGCTCCGAAGTGTTGTTCGAAGGCGAAGCCTCCATAGGGCTGGTCGCTAAAGGCTGAGCCGCAATTGAAGGAGTCGCAATTGAAGAGACCGATTGTGAAACGTCAGTGGCTAACGAAGTTCCACAAGAGGTGCAAAATGAAGAGCCGGAGTTCTGAGCTCCGCATGAAGTACAGAATTGGCTCATGGTTTGCCAATGGTCTGCAGTTTGCTCTGAATTGCAGTGGATTTCTTTATTGCGAGATAGCTGAGACCAGCTGAAGAGAGAAGCATCAGTGCGATAGCCGGTCCAATGCCATCACTATTTTCAGTAATTGCAGTAATGAAAGCAATGATTCCGGCAAATCCGGCAAATCCGCCGATGAGTAGTGAGGTTTTGCGTGAGCGTTGGACTGCAACAGAAATAAGAAGAATTCCCGCAACTGCAAGAAGAAGCGATGCTGCGGTTCGATCGCCGCTCGATCCAAGTACGCCAAATGCTCCTGTTCCCTCGAAGACGATACCTACACCGATAAAAATACGACCGAGTGAGGGCCAATCTTTTCGATCGAGATTCCATGCGACTGCAAGCAAGATAATTCCAACAATTAGAAGAAGAGAGGATGATTGCTGGGCTACGGAATCAAGTAGGTCTGTAGGGGAATCAAATACGGAGTACCCCCTAATTGATGACTGCATAATCCAGATGACAATTCCAAAGCCTATTGAGAGCAGTCCAGATGAAAGCAATGCAGGTCTGCCGCGAAGGATTGGTAGGGCCCATGCAGCTCCAAAAGCAATTCCAAGGACAATTAGAGGAAATCCGATATCTCCATCATCGATTGAGTTCCCAAAAAGGAAAAGCACACTTAGTGCAAGCAGAGGAATTGCTGCAACCGTTGCCCCAGGAATCAGGTCTTTACTGATGAATCTGATTGAAAGATATGTAACCGCAAAACCAATTGCTGTCCATACGAATCCGATCATAAACGGCGAATCTGAATAGCTTGAGTCGATCGCGTCAAAAGCAAGTGCCAGGACAGCAAATGCAAATAACGCTCCGCTGATCATTGTGATCACTGACTGCAAGTCTGTGGGTGGGGACGTATGGCGCTGAGCTTGCAAATCCTTTAATAGATCTGCTTTTAGTGATTGGACCTTGGACGTTTGAGCTTGTGGAACGTACGAGGTTTGCTGTGGAGTGGAATTAGTGACCACACCTATATTCAGTGGCTGACCGCAAGCCCTGCAAAACTTTGCATCGGCTGCATTTTCGTGCCCATTAGTACAAAACATTTGTCCCCCTTGGTTTAGTACCATTCTGGCACCAGATGATTTTTCCTGTCAAACTTGAAACTAGTGTTTACTCGCCGGGCTGGCATGGATTGTAAACAAAAAACACTTCTACGTAGACTCCGTTTGTGGGTATAAAGTCACCCGCAGGGCCGCCGTAGAAGCGCACATTTGTATCCTTTGTTTCAGACAGACTTGGTCCGTCTGTTTTTGGGAACTCGTCAGGCGACACTAGATGAAAACTCGCGTCGTAGAACTTTTGCGCATTTACTTGGCCATCACCTGCAGTTTCGCCCGGTTTGTAGTATCCATAAACAAGCGCAACGGCAACCTCGTAATCGTTTAACTTGTTGGCTTTACTGAAGTCATCCATTTTCTTACGAACAGTGCGTAGAGCTTCATTTTCATCTGTATAAGTCAACGGTAGAGGCGTCGGGAAGTACGTCCTTTCCGCTAACTTGCATTCTTGATCCCGGTTTCCCGCTACCTGAAAAGAAGCAGTTGCGAGGAACACAAGAGCAACACCTAAAAGTAGGTCAGTGAAGAGCCATCCAGCTAAACCAACGACGTCTTCACTGCGACGGCTCTTATTTCTTCTTAAATACGACATTTTCTACTTTGAATCTGATTCGTAACTGATGACTACGCCTTGTTTACTAAATGCAATTCGGCAATATGTATCTTTCGAAACTGCAGCGTATTGAAGGTTCACATTCTCTGTGAAATTTGTGTAGGTATCTGGTAGACCTGTGTTTTCAAAATCGAGGATGACTTGGAGTAACGCTTCATTTAATGCCCAGGCGTCAGCAAGGGGTTGCCAATAGTTGTCCGCCGCCGCTGCCTCCGCCGCCAAAATCGCTCGTTTTCGAACGTCAGTTAGATTTGCGTCTGAGTCAGCATTCTCTCCAACTTTCAAACCAACTTCAACGATGTTTGCTGAATCCAAACTGCTTGTGATGTCTTGCATGCATGACATCGCTGCTTTTTCATCACCATTACTTCCCCCAGTAATTCCACATGAGGTCATTAACAACGCCATTCCACCTGCTGCAAAAGCAACTTTAAGTGCAGAGTAAGTTTTCATCATCGGCCTCCTCTAATAATGCCTTGTAATTGCTGGTGAATTGCATCTAAATCTTCACGGAGTTGCTTGGTTCCGTATTCAACTGAAGCGTTTGTTCTTGCCAATTGTTTGCTTGCTTCCTCGATGGTCAGGGCTGCTTCGGCAAATAGCGTGGTCACGTTTCCTCCAACTGCAGAATTCAAACCTTGCACTGATGAAACAAGATCTTTAATTGAATCAGAAATTTGAACTCCTGTGCTAGCGACAAAAGTGTTGGTGCTTTGGTTTAGCGCTTCAATGTGTGGGTTTAGAGCGGCCACACCTGCTGATACCGACTCAAGACGGGATGCACTCTCGTTTACATCGCGAGCTGCTTGCGTGAGGTCATTGAGTGCCTCAGCCAAAGCTTCGCCGATTGATTCAGGGTTTGCCTGACGCTTTCCGTGCAACGTGTTTGAGATTTCCAGGCCGAGAGCAAGTCTTTTCTTTTCAATTTTCTCAAGCGCCTGCGCGTTTTCGGCTTCAGCCTTTACGGAGGATGCACCAGATACAAAAGTAAGAACGATGATGGCAAGGATCAGAATTGCGTCCAGGAATGCCACATGTTGAATTTTCCAAAATGGATTCAAGTACATGTCTGCATTCGTGAGGTATTTGTTTGGGTTTTGCCAGAATTGTAGAAATTGAAGGTTCAAGTTGCTGCTTCCCTCTTTTTCGTACCATTCTGCGTATTTTCCGAACGCACTCACTGCACGACCAATACTGAGCCAGGTGAGAAGCACTGGAACGAAGACCAAAACGTTGCGGAAAAATCCTGTCAAGCGAGAAATCGTGTCCCAACGACTTCCGTCCACCGGTTCTGGATGAGGGAGCATTTCCTGTGGGTCTAAAGACGCCCACATACTTAGGTCGTCACGGTTTGCAACAGCCTGTTGTAGGCCCCTGATGTAGGGGTGATCAGTTTCGTTGTATTCAGAGGCCCAATTCTGGAGATTTTGCATCGCGTCTATGTTGACGGTTGTTCCGAATAGAAATGGTCGAGGAGTCTGCGAGTCATCCTGGCCTAGGTCATCTGCGTCGTCGTCAAGGTCATCTGCATCAGTGGCATCTGTGTCGTCGTCAAGGTCATCTGCATCGGTGGCATCTGTGTCGTCGTCAAGGTCATCTGCATCGGTGGCATCTGTGTCGTCGTCAAGGTCATCTGCATCGGTGGCATCTGTGTCGTCGTCAAGGTCATCTGCATCGGTGGCATCTGCATCGTCGCCCATCAAGTCAAGTTCAAGAGCTTCGCCAGCCACTTCCGCCCACTCGGATAGTGCCGAATCGTCCGTCGAATCGCTCTGAATAGTCGGTTCAATTACCGATCCACATATACCGCAAAATTTCGCGTCATCTGGTTGTTCATGCCCATTTATACAATTCAACATTGGAATTATCCCCCCACACTTTCTGCGCGCTTGTCACTGTATACCAATAAGTACTCTGATCCCGAAAAATTGAAATAACTAGCTGATGAAATTTGTCCACTGATGTCGTAACGACATTTTCCAATTTTTTCGAGTGAAATATTTCGACAAAGTTCAAGTGTGGATTTTTGAGTTAACTGGAAATATGTAAAGCCACTCAAAGGAAGGAGAATTGCGGCTGCGCAACTTGCCAATATCTTTTTTTGCTTGGCTTTGTGACGAGCTATTTCTGCAAGTTCCTGATTTCGCTTTTGTACTTCTGCGTCATAAAAACTGGCATCGTCATCGTCATTGCCGTTTCGAGACGAAGCTTGACGCTTTTTGGGAGCATCAGGAATGTATGGCGCAGCGGGAATCGATATTGAATGGCGCAATTTTTCGGGTGCGAGAATAATTATTCCTGAAGGAGAGCGGACTCCCGTAATCACATCAATCTGTACATCGCCCCCACCGGGAAGATTCAATTTTCTATCTTCGATTAGCTTCCCGGGTTTTCTTTGAATTTCATGTGAAATAGTTTTCCTAGGCGATTTGATTTGAATCTGAGCGTAATTCACATAAGGAGAAACTGGCCAAGTCCACTGCACTTCTGCTGACTCGATGGAAATTCGCGACGTGATCGAAGCCAAGCCTGCTTCAACTAGCCCATGTTTTACGGCTCTGTCTAAATGCGGATGATTCTCAAGAGTCGAAAGTGCCCCAGTTGAGAAATGGAGAGAAACTTCAGTCTCACGGGCGTCCGAAAGCATTTCCTCGAAATCCTCTTTGGATTGAGGCGCAGCAAACATTGTCATTGCCGGGGGTAGGTCAAGTTTGAAATGTCCAGAGCTGTGAGTTTCTCGACTCAACAAGATTCTCTGCCGAGCCTGAGTCGAAGTTTCTATTAGACGTTCTTTGGCAAGATGAATTTCGGCTAACGCGACAGTTTCTCTATCAATTTCACTTTTGATCTCTGCAGATTCGCGAATCACATATCTTGCGAACCCTGATTCATATGCTCGTCTGATCGCAAGTGAATCTCGAGAGTTATCTCTGATAATCCTGAGTTCACTCGAAAGGGAATTGAATGCATGTTCTTGGCCAGAGTTGTAAGTCTCAATCAGTGCATTGACGAGTGATTTACTTTGAAGATGATGGAATTTATGGATTTCGTTAATCGTCGGGTAGACGGAATACTCTTCGATGAGAAATCTCCAACACCAGAGTGCAAACAGGGCGCGATCTGATTGAAGAGGGTCGAGTCCGTTTGGTACGTCCCAGGTAGGAGATTTGATTGGGTGCTTTTCGCGTAATTCTGGAGTTGTGATGGAATCGGCATCAAGGATAAATATCGACGGAGTTATTCCTAAGCGAACAACCAAATTGTTCCCCGAGTAATCGGAATAGACAAGACCATGCCGGTGGACAGTATGAATCGCATCGTGCAAGTCGATTGCGATTTCTAGGCGGTCCTGTTCGCTGACATTGGGTTTTGCGGACGTAACCGCTTTGCGGTTGAAGTAATTTTTGTCCATTAAAAACTTCATTTGCAGCAACTGCTGGCTTGTTCGACCTGCAGTTGTAAGCGAGAAGTAGGCATCGTCTGGTGCTTTTGGCATTGAAAAACCCGAAATATTGCCGCTTACCCCAAAACCTTCCACTGGCCAACTAAACCGAGTGAGAAAAGTTGCACGATCGCTTGGGCGTGCCCACTGCTGGATATCGATCAATCGTTCAAGCATCTGCGCTAGCTCACCCGTTAGTGGTGAATTCAGCTTCTTGAGGTATCGATCTGGAAACCCAGGATCGCGGTAAACCGATGCAAATCCGCCGCTATTGACGAATTCGTTCTTGGTTACGTTCGGGAAGTTTGGGTTGATCATTTAGAGGTACCAAGACGCACAATAGGGCAATACAGGCAAAATCACATAATTTGGTATGTACCAAATTATGTGCATAGAGTTAGGCTAAATAGAGCGTGTTCGGGGGGACTATGTCAAATGGTACGAATTCTGCAATGAATCAAATTCATGGCCTTGCTAAAGGTAAGTCACCTGTTGTTGTGATGACTATCGCGGGCCTTTTGGGTGGTATCGCTGGTTATGTCTTGTCGGAGTTGATCCAAGGCGGAGATACAAGCCGATTTTTTCCCGAAAGCTTGTACCTATCCACTGGAGTCTGGTTCATGCTTATCATCGCTGGCATCGGCCTGCTGCTAAGTGCATCTCAAGGAATCATTGAGAAAAATGTTGAGAAGAGCACATCAAATATCTTGACTGCGTTACCGGCATTAGCTATCGGCGGGTTTATCTCTGGAGCAGTTGCTCAAAAAGTGTATGAAAAGTTGCTTGAAAACGATGGAAGTCAAGTAACTGCTCGCACGATTGCTTGGGGAATTGCAGGTGGACTCGGAGGCTTAGCCGTAGGCGCCGGATTTAGATCTCTAGTGCGCGTGCGAAACTGTGGCATCGGTGGTCTTGGTGGTGGCTTGCTCGGAGGATTGCTGTTTGACCAGATTGCAACAGATGGCGGAAGCTCAGCAAGGTTTGTCGGGATTGTGTTGATTGGAACCCTCATGGGTCTCTTCATCGCTCTATTGGATGCAGCTACAACGGACTACTACCTAGAACTTGCAAGCGGTGAGCAACGCGGTCAGCAATTTGTACTCTTCGACAATGCTTCAGTTATTGGATGTGCTCGAACTGTGGCTGTGACCTTGGTGCGTGATCCTCTCGTTACTGAACAGCACGTCCGTGCAACAAAAACAAGTGGCGGTTTGGCCATTGAATGCCTTAAGGGCGCATCTGCAGTTTTGATTAATGGTCAATCAACTCAAAATGGCACACTCCCAGTGGGGGGAACTATTCAAATTGGGAACACGGTTCTTGTTTTGCAAAGCAAGAAAGGGAAATCCGTTCGACCAGTTGGATCTGTTGCAGCTGTGCCAAATGCTGGAGTGCAGGCGCCACAAACATCCTCTAACGAATCAAGCCGAGCAAGCGAACCGGTGAGAAGTCGTCCAACCATTCAAATGAACAACAATCCAAAGCAATAAGGAGCGAACATGTCAACTGAAACTTCAGGTAACGCAGTACTTCCGTTTTATATTCTTTGCGACGAGTCTGGATCCATGGATGCAAATGGTGGAATCGATGCAATCAACAGTGGTTTGCCGGAGTTGCATGCAGCAATTGCAGGCGACCCGCTGGTTTCAGACAAATGTCGAATTGGTCTTTTGACGTTCTCTGATATTGCAGAGGAACTATTGCCGCTTTCCAATTTGTCGGATGTAGGCGCAATGCCTGGATGTGCCGCGAAGGGTTTAACTAACTATGGCGAGGCATTTAATCTGCTTCGCGTTGTTATCCAGCGAGATATTGCAAATTTGAAAGCGCAAGGCTTACAGGTTTACCGACCTGCTGTGTTTTTCATTACTGACGGAGAGCCAACAGATGACTGGGAAGCAAATCATCGTGCGCTTACAGATAAGGCAATGAATCCTCAAGCCCCACACATCATTTCGTTTGGAGTTGCAGGTGCCAATCCAGCAGTTATCGGAAAAATTGGAACCAAAGCAGCCTTCATTGCAAACAACGGTGTAGATCCTGGAAACGCATTGAAGGAAATCTTGAAATCGTTAACAAACACGATTGTGAACTCGAGCAGTTCATCGGTACCTACTCTGGTTGTCCCATCAGCACCACCTGGAACTACTGCAGTTCCGCTGGACACGATGTAGATAATTCGATAGACGTGAAAAATAGGGCAAAACTACTCAGCTCGTCGTATCTGCGCTTCTTTGTCGCGGCTTGTGCAATTACATTGCTTTCAGGCTTTTCAGTACATAGCCATAACGAAGTTCGGCCATTTGTAAATTGTGTTGAGCCTGGCAATCCACCTGGTTGCGAACAAGAGAAAAAGAATGAGAAGACCGATACTACAAATGCGTCGAACGAGACAGTCCCCACTGCTCAGCCTGCTGAAGATGAACCCAGGAGTTCGGGATTTTTTGATGGAGTACTTGAAAAGACATTACTTTTACTAGTTTTTTCCATGTTGGCTACTGGCATATTTTTTCTTGCTAAAGCTTTAGTAAGTCCACGCAGTCAAAACAGTTACACAAGTCCGACTAACCGCAATTTGCCTTCGGCCGCCGGGTACAGACAATCTTCGAGTGCACAAGCTCCAGTTCGAAACCGGCCACAAGTAAATCCTGTAGTAACGGCGAATACAGGTTCAGGAATTCGAACCCAAATTCCTCGTGTAGAAAGAGAATCAATCGAGTTGGCTGCTCCGGTGCAGGCCAATGTAGATACGAATAACGTTGCCGAGCCAGAGCAAACCTCGGCGCGCGTTCGCCCGAACCTTGTACCAGTAGGAATGCCAGAAGCTGAAGAAACTCCAAATGTTCTGGATGAGGTATCAGAGAGAAATATTATTAAGCCACCTCAAATAGGGGACCCTTCGGCATTCAGAAAGAAAAACTGGTGGGATCCAAAGGTTGAATGGTGTCAACTATCGCCATTAGGTATGACCAGCGACATCACCTGTGATATCGGGACGTTTGGCTCTTCTGCAGTAGCTGCTGCCTCGTTACGTGGCAATAAACACAAACTTGACGCAAAGCCTTGTCAAGACGCATTCAATGTTCAATCTGCAACAGATATGTCTGGCTCCCAGTATGTAGTTTCCGTGTTGTGCGACGGTATGAGCAGTGCACGTTATTCGCATTATGGAGCACGCAGAACCTCTCAAGTGTTGTCAGATGCACTTTGCAGAATGATTGAAAGTTCAGACTTCGTTGACATCGATTACGTGAATGCGAATATCGAAAATGTTCTTGAATATTGTCGACAGAAGGTAATTCCATCTGAGATCGATTTATTTGGAGCCTCTGGAATTGACCCAAGTAGTGTCGAGGAATCAGACTTCAATACGACCGTCACGTTTTTAATCGCACCGTCTACTACGAGCAGTAACAATACGAATGCGATTGTCGGATGTATTGGTGATAGTCCGATATTTATCTTGCACGGCCCTGAAGGTGTGTGGGAACAAATTGGTGTTATTGACTCACCTGATGAATTAGTCAATCCTGCTACTGCAGCCTTCCCGGGCTCTATTGCAATTGCAATTGATGAACTTGTTATGCAAAAAGGTGATGTTTTGGTTGCTATGAGCGATGGTGTTGGAAATTTCATCAACGTGAGAGGAAATCAGACATTGCTTGGAACATATTTGGCCAAGCAATGGTCGACGCCGGTAAACATGGCAACTTTCGTCAATGATGTTTCGTTTGACATGAAGTCCGCTGATGATGATCGAACTGTCGTTGCAATTTGGCAAAGAATATAGTGGCGGCCCATGCCATTACCCATTGAATTTAGGACTCTCACATCCTCTGGTCAGATGGTGGAGTTAGGCAGGGGAGGCGAAGGAGCGGTTTTTAAAGTTCCCAACTTGGGTGACAAGGTGTACAAAGAATTTTTGGCTGCTTCGTACACTTCACCTGATCACTCAGCGTTGACTCGCCTCATTGATTTGCAAAATCAGTGGACCCCAGAAGAGAAGGTATGGCTAACTAATAGAACGGTATGGCCAGAAACCATGGTTCTCGACAATGGAAATCTTAAAGGCTTCGTCATGCCTGGCATACAAAGACGATATTTTCGTAAACATGGGATTCGGGTAAACCCAAAGACGGTTTTATGTGAGTGGAATTATCTTGCCTTAAGAACAAAATTTCATAACAACCCGAACATAGTTACTGAGGTGCCTCGAGTTACGCCGCCAGATGCGCTCGCACTTGTGCATGACTTTGCAAAAACTATGAAGATCCTGCATAAGTACGGCGTAATCATTGGAGACATTTCAGGTAAGAATCTTCTTTGGACAGATACGCCGAGTTTTCAGGTGATGATTATTGATTGCGACAGTTTCAGAATTATGGGTCAAGGCGGTGTGGCATCACCAAAACAATCACCAGATTGGGATGATCCCCATTTAAATGGAAAGCCAACCAGTCAAGAAAGTGATATCTACAAACTTGCAATTGCAGCTTTCCGAGCAATTTGGGCAAGCGGCACCGATAGGCCATCAGCACCTAGCTACGTAGTTCCTGCTGCACCTCAAGGAGTGCCAGATGAGATAAGAGGTCTCATTGCGCGAAGTTTGCAGCCAGCTGGTCGACCTACTGCGGAGGAATGGGAGAAAGTGCTGGCCCTACCCGCGATGTTCAGGGGGCGCCCTGCTGTGAAGATGGGCTCAAGTTCTGGGCTACGTCCATCTCAACCAAATTCGAATCACGGTACGCCAATGGGAACCCCTAGGCCGACGGTAAACATGAAACGTGATGAAACTCAGTGAATCACATTCCGCCAGACCGCCCAACTGTAGGTATGGATGGAAAAATTACACCTCCAAAAGCTCCGGTCTCACTTAAAACAGGAATTGTTTATCCGAAAAAAAGGAGATTTGCGGTAAGTAATCCCAATGTCGCCGCACTCTTGATAGTTGCTTCAATCTTGGTCTTTGCTGGGTTGGTCATTCTTGGAGATAAAAATCCATCGCCAAGCAGCACAGAGGATGGAGCACCAAATTCTACTGTTGCTGAATCAGACACTGTCGACCTTGCACCAGGAATTGAAATTGTAAGTGGTGTAAATGTGATTAAGTCAATTGTTCAAGTTGTTGCACAAGATAGTGGTGAAGATTGCGCATACGGTTCTGGTTCAATGATTATTGATTCAAGCTATGTATTGACAAACTTTCATGTTGTAGAAGATGATGAAGATTGCGATATAGATAAAATATTTATCGAAACGATCGAACGAATAGATCTTGCGCCAGTGAGAACGCATAGTGCAGAAATCTTTGCTATCAACGAGGATGCCGATTTGGCGATTCTGAAAATCAAGCCGCTGTCGAGTAACGGCGTTGAATTAATTCCTGTGAAAATTGCCCCAGAAGTTCGATTGGGGGATGAGTTGACAGCGATTGGATTCCCAGCAATTGGCGGCGAATCGGTAACAGTAACGAAGGGTGAGATTTCAGGTTTCAGCAATTATGGCGGAGTGAGATGGATTAAGTCATCGATCTCCATTTCTGGTGGAAACAGTGGAGGGGGAGCATTCAATTTGAATGGCGAACTCGTTGGAGTTCCAACTTTAATGGGGGTGCCTGGCATTGATGAAACAACCGACTGCAGACCAGATCGCGACACAAATGGAGACGGAGAGATTGATTCCGATGATGAGTGTGTTTCAATGGGCGGCTTCATCAATTCACTTTCGCCTGGGTCGGGGGCAATTGAGTTGGCAAAATCTAAGGGGCTAATCCCTTAGGAAGATTGTTTGTTAGTTTGATTCAGGTTGATAGTCCAAGAATTAAAGGAGTAATCGTGGCACTGTGTTCAAGTTGTGGGAACGATATTTTTGGTGGAAAGGTTTGTTACAAGTGTGGTGCTCGAGTTGGTGGATTTGTTGGAGCTAGCCCACAGGGGGATGTAGCGAACCATCAGCAAATGCAACCCCAAACTCAATTTCAATCACCGCCGCAATACCAACCTCCGCAGCAATACCAAGCACCAGCGCAACAGCAGTACCAAGCGGCTTCACAGCAGATGATTCAGAGTCGAGGAATGCCGAGGTCAATGGGATTCTCAGAAGCAATTAAGTATTGCCTGTCAAATTTTGCAAACTTCAATGGACGCGCAAAAAGATCTGAGTACTGGTACTTCGCGCTGTTTGCTGCAATCACATATTTCATTTTGGCTTTATTGTCACCAGGTTTATACGTAATCGCATTATTTGCACTGATTATCCCTACTACTGCTGCTGCAGTTCGCCGATTGCATGATGGGGGACGATCTGGCTGGAATCTCTTGTGGTCGATAGTTCCCTTCGGCAGTCTGGTGATTCTTGTTTGGCTTGCAAGTGAAGGTAATCCTGGAGCAAACAAGTACAACTGAATAAGTTTTAGTCTCCCATGCCGTTTATGAGGTTGTAGGTCTCAATTAGTTCGTGGTACCACTGGCCTTCAACTAAGCCGTCTACAGGGAGATGATTCTGGAATTGGTAAACCTTGATTGAGTATTCAGTATCAGGCCCAAAGTAACCATCCACTGGATTGCCTGCCAAATAATAGAGCAACCCATATTCGTACAGAACCTGCTGAAAGTCACGAATTCCATCGCCTCTGTCACACAATTTGTATGGCTCAAATTCTTTTACGGCAAACGACGAGCACTTTGGAGAAAGGTTTAAGGAAAATTGATTTCCAAAATCGTCTACAGCGCTACCAGTGAATTCTGAGCCATTCCATGAATAAGAAATTGGGATAGCACCACCGTCGGCGCAAGAGGGTAAGCACGGTTCGTGGTACGCAGTAATTGATGTTCCGACTATTTCAGAGGCGTGTAAGCCGAGATCAAAATTCAGCGACTTCCAAGATCCAGATACTTGACTGAAAACCTGGCCTTCAGGGTCGTTTAGGTGGTAGCCGGTATATATATCGTCGTCACCTTCGCCCGTGAGATCAACAAGTTGGACGCTGTCGATTCCCCATGTGCATTCATCTCCGCACCAATCGTCAATAAGGATTAAATCGGTGCCAAAAACGAACTGTGATCCATCCCAGTTCCAAATAGAAATAACTCCTTTATCCGAGTTTGCAGATACTCCGAATATTGCACCGTTTGAGATTCCAGCACCACCACTGAGGGCCGGTTCAGCCAAAGATTCAATCGTTGTCTCAAAGTTCGATCTAGCAGCAGCCAACTCTTCAGCGCTTATTGAGGGAGCAGAATTTGGATTTGAGGACCCACCACACGAAACCAGTACAACAAGGGCGCTGAGAAGAGTCAATTTCATAAATCGCATGATTAAATTGTAATCTGATTTGTACCGTAATTGGTAACAAAATTCGTTTGGAACCTAAATGATGAAAATTTTTGTAATTATTACAATGGTTATTTCTCTGAGTAATGGAACGCTTTTACAGGAGCCTAGAGACAAGGAACCAACCGACCCTGGATTAAAACAGGTCCTACTTTTGGGTGACTCAGTAATGGCGGGCATTGGTCGAAGCGATCAAGGAATGAAATACTTGGAAACCAACTTCCGAGTGATTTTTAAAGCTATTGGGTGCCAACGTCTTGAGGCGATAGGTTGCACTAAGAGTTCAGTGCAAAGTGCATTTGAAATTCTGAAATCCAATGCAGGACTATTCACCAAAGCAGTAGTCGTGTCAACTGGTTACAACGAATTTGATAACTCAAAGGCGTTTAGGAAGACAGTGCTGGATTTCTGCGGAGAAGCTAGTCGTCAAGGGGTTCAGATTGTTTGGCTGACCTACCGAGAGGCAGGGAACGTAAAGAAAAAAGCTGAAGGGTTTAACAAGATATTAAACGCACAAGTTGATACTTGCAAAAATCTGAAGATCCTGGATTGGAACGCGTTGTCTAAGGGTAAAAAGGGGTGGTTCGCGGGGGACGAAGTTCACCTGCAAGGGGTTGGGCCTTTAAAAATGGCTCAATTTATTGCAGACTTTGTGGACTCTAATTGACACTTTTACAATTTGTGAATACCATGAGTAGCACACAACTAATGGGGGTAATTGTGAAGCGATATAAGGTTATGACTCAAAAAGACCGCATGTTCGGCGGAAAGTTCAATCCGGAAAAAGTTGAAGAAGCATTGAATTCATTGGGCCAGGAGGGTTGGGAACTAAAAGGTGTTGCCACCGCAGAATTCCCATCACTAACGGGAGGACGCCAAGAGCTCGTAATCTTTCTGGAAAAGGACATTTAATTGATCCATCGTTTCGGTCGTAAGGGCACCGAGTTCGGAGGAGTCTTTTTTACGGAAGGACCAATAGTCGGCGGAACCAAGCTCGGCGAACTTATGGCTGAAAGTAGAAAACAGAACACAAACCTTGATGAGTTAAAACAACAGCTTGCATCACAAGTGAAAAACCTTGGAGGGAATGCTCTGGAAAATTTTAATTATGTCCAGCAGGGAACCGTTTTTTCGTTTTCTAGTACTCGATGGCGAGCGACAGGAACTGCTGTGCGCGCAATTGATGACGCAACTTCTCAGATGCCTCCACCGTCTATATAGGGTGGGTGACGAGGTTGTTTGGTTTTTTCAACATAGTGCACCTTGTGGTCGGATTTATGGTTTTGATTGTTGGGTTGCTTCCGGCAATTTTTGCCAGCTTAAGAGAACTTTGGATTAGATCGAAATAGTTACATACATTTGAGCCAGCAGCGGGTTATGTACCGTGTATGGTTGGTTCGCAACCGAGAATCAAGGGAGAGTTTATGGACGCAGCAAAAGAGGCAAAAGCTAAATCAAAGGCTCTTAGGCCTTGGTTCAAAAAAAAGCGTTTTTGGGTATTAGGAATAATCGGACTGATCGTTATTATCTCGGTTTCCTCACAGGGAGGCTCAACAACGACAACAAATTCTGACGGTACAAGTCAAAATGATCAAGGAGCTTCATTGGACGCGAGTTCTGACTCTGGGTCAAGTAATTCGAGCGAAACCGCATCGCAAAAGAATGCGAGAGAATCCGCAGAAAGCTATTTGAAGTATCAATCTTTTTCACGTTCTGGATTGATTGATCAACTTGAATTTGAAAAGTTCAGCACTGAAGATGCAACGTATGCGGTTGACGCTGTCGAGGTTGACTGGAATGAACAAGCTGCAAAAACTGCAGCTTCCTACTTGGACACTTCATCTTTTTCGAGGCAGGGGCTGATTGATCAGTTGCTTTTTGAGGGTTTTAGTCAATCTGAGGCCGAATATGGCGTCAGCACAACCGGTCTTTAATCGATTGTTTTCCTGAGCATTTTATGAAACTTGGCCCAGGGCTTACCTTCTCATGGAAGCGTGCAATTGGTGTGACTAAGGCGAAGAGATCAATTGCGCGTGCAACGGGAATACCAACAACTCGAAGCGGACGTCGAAACAAACTCGGCCGATGGATGGGAATGAAGTGAACCATTGTCCAAACTGTGGTCAAGACAGTCCCTCGAATA
Source organism: Acidimicrobiaceae bacterium (assembly GCA_947467375.1). Taxonomy (GTDB): domain Bacteria; phylum Actinomycetota; class Acidimicrobiia; order Acidimicrobiales; family Ilumatobacteraceae; genus UBA3006. Next base: position 58,571 of record CANIHL010000002.1, read on the forward strand.
CAAATTTTTGTATTAAATGCGGTTCAGCATTTGTGGCTTCTGGTTTGAAAACTTTTCCTGGTCGTCCCGTCATTTCTATGGACTCTCAAAAGCAAGGACATCTACCTGCAAATTCGTCGGATTATTCGTATCAAAACCAAAATCCTCAAACCCCGCAGTTTCAACCTTTGGCTAATTCGCTGCAGGTACGAAATAGAGGAAAGCAGCAAAATAAAATCGTCGTAGGTGCGGTCGGTGCTTTAGTTGCTGTCTTAGCTCTGTTTCTTGTGTTCGGTAAAAGCAGCTCGAGTTCGCAAAGCGTTACTCCAAATACCCAACAATCCGGAACCGATTACGTCCCGGCGTCAACTGAAAATAGCCAGTACTACTCAAGCTACGACAACTACCCTCAAGAGTTTCGTGATGCATTTGTCAACAGTTGTATAGACGGTAGCCAATATGACTACTGCGTTTGTGTGCTTGAGGGTTTGGAAGCAACCTATTCCGCAGACGAACTTATGTATCTGTTTGATTCGGGCGATTCGACGTACATGAATGCTGCGGTTCTAAGTTGCATTTAGTACAAAGTTCGAACTAGTTCTTTCACGTAGCCTGCAGGATCAAACTCAAGATTTGCAATTGCATAACCTGCGGTGCCAATTTTCATAATCGTTTCATGCTGAGCATCTGGTTTTGATCAAAGATTCCTAACTCAATCGAAATACTATGGTGTAATGTCCCATTAAACGGTCACATGTTATGGCACATACCGAAACTCAACAGAATGGTGAAACGTGAGCCAAATCAGCCCGCAGGAATGGTATGAGAACTTCTCTGTTGTTCTGAGTTCCCTATTTGCGCAGCACCTAAGTGCCATAAAGACCCTAGGGGCCCAAACCATTTCGCCTGCTTCAAAGCATCCAGTTCTCACTACACGACAAGCCTTGATTGAGGCATTTTCAAAGTTTGAAACTGGGTCAATAGAGAGTGCAAAGCGTCTAGTTGCTGCAGCAGAATTGACATCAGATTCTGGAGCTGTCTCGCCAGACACCGCGGAGTTTCAATTCGACGGCATTGAAGTAGGTCGCGGACATGCATGTATGTGGGGTGCGATTTCAAGAGTGCTTGCCCACAAGCAGGCAAACTCATTCTCTTCCCCAGATGCGACACTCGCTGATTCATGGTTTGGCGTTGCTTTTTTGATTTTTTCTCAAAGTGGGGAGACCACTATGGCGGGTCGAGTGCTTCAGGAGTGGGCAGAGTCGCGAAGACTATTCGGTGACGAAAAAGGAGCGGAGCTTCTATTTGAGGCAGCAACATGTAGTTTTCTTTTGGTTGGAAATCATCAGCGAGTTTCATTGGTCGCCAATCGAGCGAGCGAGCGAGGTCCGGTGCCGATGGAATCAAGTTTTTTTCTTAAACGTCCGGCAACAGAACAGGAATCGAGAGTCTTGAGTTCCGTGCTAGGCGCGCGAAACACTCATAGATTTTTTAGAGCCTTGAAATAATGCTTTCCGAAGTACGAACTAGGACGGTCGCATTTTTGAATCTCTAATATCTATAACCAGCTAAACGGTTACAATCCTAGTAATGGTATGAATATGTAATAAGAGTCTGCGGCTAGTAGATCTAATCAGATTGGAATTTTTTTATATGAAACTATGGATTGATTTTGCGAAATTCCAAAAACGAAGGTCAACCTTGTTGCTTGCTCTGTTGCCTTTTTTTCTAGTTTCCTGTGGCCCGTCCTCTTGTCAGAATGAATTGCCAGCAGGCGCAGCGGGCGATTCTCAACATGTTGTCATTTTGCTCGATAAATCTGCATCGATGGATTACCTAGTAAGTGATGTGATAGCTGGTTTTAATAATCTCGTAGATCAACTTCCAAGCTCAAGTTTCGTTTCATTGTTTGGTTTTGAAAGCATTAATGGACTTGAGAGCATTTTCAGTCACGTACCAGCAAATTCAGTACGAGAATTAACTTCTGCGGATTATTATCTTGGTGATGGAACACCGCTTTACGATGCAATTTCAGGAGCAATTAATCAAATTAAAATTGGAAGCGTAACTAGTTCTAACGAGAGAATTCTGTTTGTGGTCATTTCTGATGGGATAGAAAATTCAAGTACTAAATACAGCCTTAGTGATACACAGGAAGCGATTAGACAAGAAATTTCAAATGGCTGGGATATTCGTTTTTACGGCCTTGGCCCCGATGCAGCGAGCGAAGCAATTAATCTTGGTATTCCAATTGATGATGGGTCGACTTATTCGCCGAGTCAATCTGGCGTCGATGGTGCCTTTGACGATATTGCTGGTTCGTTGATTCAAGGCAATGGGGAATCGAGTTGCGTAAGAGCGATCCCTTAATTAGCCCGCTTTAAGGACCCATTGGTGACTCTGGAATGTTGAATTAGTATAAGGTCGTAATTCTTAGCGGCTTTTAGATAAGGGGAGAATATGTATTGTCAAAAATGTGGTCAAGAATTACTGCCAGACAGTAGTTTTTGCGTTGGTTGTGGTGATCAAACTGGACCACTGACTGCATCCAGTGGAACGACACCATCTACTGCGCGAAATCGATCTAAGAGTAAAAAAATCGTACCGATAGTGGCTGTGGCTTGTGTGGCAATTGTTTTGGCCGGGTACTTTTTTATGAGTAATAAAAAGGGAGAAAGACTCGCGAGCGCGGTTGATACTTGCAACGTTGGCGGGTACGCAAATCTTTCCGAAGATCACAAGTCTTTAGTGTACGACGGATCATCTTCTGACGATTATATAAGTCTGAAATGCTTACTTTCCACACTTAATGCCCCGAGCACTGTTTGGGAGCGCATGACGCACACCACTGCTTTAATGGGCGCAATAGATGATGAATGGGATGGAATTACGATTTCTTGGACCTACCATCCCGATAATGGTCTTGATTGCTATTTTGAAATCTCTTCATAACGAATCAATGTGATCCTGCATCAAAATCACAATTCGGTGGATCTAATGCTCGGAATGCTTGAATCCTGGCACCAGAAATAGTTCCCTTTGTTTATTGGTCAACTGACAAATTTTGGGGGAACTATGGACAACGATAAATTGGCAAAAAGTTTCGTAAAAGCAGGTGGAATATGCGCAATAATTGCGTTCTTTATCATTCCGCCATTGTTCGGAATTCTAGGAATAGTTTTTGGTTCGATTGCCTGGTCAAAGGGTGAAATTCAGGGTCGAAATGTGGTTGTAGTGAGTGTTGTTGCCATGATTGCTGGAATGGTCATTGGCGCAATGATGGCGTCTTGAAAAATCAGCTTTCTTCGTTGTTTCTTCACTCCTTTTACTAGGAGCATGCGGATCAAAGTCTGAGCCAGAAAAATCAGACAAAGTTGATATTTCGGATATTGTAAATGCGACCTGTACTGACCTGTTTTCTGCAACTACTGATAGTGAAGCCTCTGCAACTTTGTTAACCGGGGCAGCACTCGCAGAGAAAATAGGCGTGCCGGGTGAAACATTTGGAAACTATTTGCAATCTTCATGCAGTGACGCAATTAGTCATGCATCGAATTTGCCGTAACTTGTTGAACAGATGACCCACTTGGGTCGTGCGGTGCAATGGTGAAGAGGTCATCGTCTGTAGCTACTAGGGGTACAGGATGGCTTATCTACTGCTAGCGAAAGCTGCCCTAGATTGACCCTTTCGACGGTCAGCGCAATGTCGTCTGTAACAGTGGAAAGGAAACAGATGCGAATCTTCAGATGGGCATTAATTGGTTTCGTTGTTTTGGTGGCTTCGTGTGGGGGTGGATCATCGTCCACTACGAGCGAGGCATCGTCCACAACAAGTGAAGCTCCGTCCACTTCAACTGTTGCTGATCTGGCAGTCGCTTACAAGGTGGGAGATACTGGACCTGGTGGTGGCATCATCGTCTTTGTAGACGAAGGAGGTTTTGATAATTCCTCTGGAGACGACTCTTTGATTGGTGCTGTGTGCCTGCTAGTCAGCTGCAATTACTTAGAAATTGCCCCAGCAGATGTAGAAGGGGAGTTTTCCATGTCTGACGCAATCAATGCTGCAGAAAATTACTCAACTGCAACTGCAAACGACTGGGTGTTGCCTTCAAAAGATGCTTTAAACGAGATGTGTAAATACGCATTTGGCGACACAGTTAATGTGATATGTAACGAATCTGGTGATGGTTCGTTCTTGAACACTTTTGGTAATTTTACGGATGACTACTATTGGAGTTCGTCTGAGCGCGCTGACGGCGACGCGTGGACCCAGGGTTTCGGTGATGGTTATCAGGGTGGCGTACCTAAGCGATTCTTGGACTTGGTGCGCCCAGTGCGAGCTTTTTAATCATTCATCTGTTTAGTTTTTAGTGTTGCTGTTCCACATTTTTCGTTTATAACTACCCAGATTTCGACTTTGAATGGAAGATTAATGGGAACGAGGAAATGGTCGAGAGAGTGTTGGACGTCTCATAAAGACTTAACAGTTCGGACTTGCGTTCAAGAATCGGTAGAACGGTGCTCACGCGTATCTGACAAAGAGAAGTAGAAGTCTGTCTCATCCACGTGGGAGAACTCTGTTTCACCAGCGATTGAAAATTCTTGTGCTACGAGTTCTTCCTCGAAAGATGCAATGAACTCTTTGGTACTGAGGTAACCGGACGCATCAAATTCATAGGCGAGAATCGTGTTGAACTCAGCACTAAGAATTTCGATGGAATCTTTTGAATCTTCTGCTAGTTGGCAAGCCTCTTGAACAATCAAAGCCATTTGCGCATTAGTTGATGCTTGAGTGTTGCTGCCGATTGATATCTCAAATCGTTGTAGGTTTTCGGATATTGCTTGACGAAGAAAACTGTCTGCTTTAATTCGACGCTCGTTCATGGGTTGAAGAATCCACGCTGTGTACCACGGCTGTGTATCCATCTGATTATTGTCACTTGAGGTCCGGTTCCAAAGGTCTTCAATCACGCCTTTTAATTCTCTGCTTGAGTTGTAAACATGCTCCAGTTTCACTCGTAAGAAAACTCGGTTTGACGTTTGCTCAAGATTCATTACTTCATTAACGACAGTTTGAGCAATGGAGGAGAGGAACAACTTCCGGTTTAGATCCTTCAAATTCTTCCATCCTGATTTGCTCATCAATTTGGTCCGGATTGCGATTGCAAGTTCAAGCACATCATTCTTGAGCTTGTCACTGGAACTACCGAGAAAGACTGATTCTTTTGAGAAACCTATAACCTCGTCTCCATCTATGAGAAGGTCAGATTGGGAATAACGACAGAAGACCAAATCTGCGAGTGCAGTCAAGAGCCATTTAAAGCGTTGCAAGTCTTTGTTAATCAGCACCGGCTCGATAACCAATTGTGATGTTTCGCTTGAGCCTTTTCCCTGGCCTATTGCAGTTGTGGAGCCAGGAATCTCGGACGTCAAAGTAAGAAAATACGACAATGCTGAAGATCTAAGTACGCGATCGACCTCATGCCCTTCAGGATTAAACATGGTTTACCTAATCCTCGAAATTCTTGCAGAAGGAGGAGATAGACGACTTCCGTGCAACTTTGAGACGAACTGGGCCAGATACTGCTATTCCTCCAGCTGTGTCTTGCGGTTGCATCGGATCAAGTAATGTTCGCCATCGTGGAGAACTATTACTGTCGTTGAAGAGATATTTCGTCATTAAGTAGCCGCTCTCTTCACTTACGTCCATGAACTCAAGTGTTGGCATCTCAAAGTCCTTACTGTCCAAGAATGTTCGCCTAGTGACAAAAGCTCTAGCAGCGCGCATGAAATTTGTCATGGGACCTTGCCTGTTCGACAGCTCAAGGACAGAAGGCCAGAGATTTTGATCAACCTCACCCGATGCCATCATCCTCCCAAGACTGTATTCGAGGGCGTTTCGCAACTCTTCAAACATGCCTGTTTCATGCGGTTGACGGTCAAGGGGAGGTCTTTCGAAGGCTTTTTGCATCTCTTCAAACATGTCAGTTTCATGCGGTTGACGGTCAATGGGAGGTCTTTCGAGGGCTCGGAATGGTGACGGGAAGGTTAAAGGTAGTTTTCTAGCGTTATCTCTACACCACACTTGTGCATAGTAGAAGACTGATGCGTACGTAAGAATTCTTGCCAACGTTCGATCCTGCTGATCCGAAAGTGGTCCTTCTTTTTCTAGAACGTCGTCGGTTCCAGTGCGCATCGTGTCTAGAAAAAGTATGAGATCGTCGAGAAATAGCGATGCGGGTATTCCCATGCCACTGACAAGTTCATCAAAGCTTCGGATGAGATCCTCAATCTGCTCGAAACGTTTTTTGTTCTTAACGCCGAACTCCTGAACGTGGTTGTACACAAATTGCAGCCATTCCTCCATACCCTGCCCTGAAGTGGATGTGAGCCAAGTATCCGACCGGCGCATGGCTTGTATGAATGACAATGTGACAGATTCGTCAGTAGGAAAGTAGCCATATGTCTGAAAGATCTTTTCATCGCTGGAGCCATCCATTTTGAATGTAGATATCAAGGCATTAATTCGCCTCTGCAACATGAGGCGCTGAGGAACGTCATCCTTAATTTTCGAGAGTACAGCGAATCGTCCATCATCTGAAGCGACAAATCTTCTAACGATCCAAGCAAGTTTTTGGCCAGTAGTCAACTCCAAATTTGTAGACGCGGGTTTATCTGTTTGTTCATCTGCGTCGATGGGGTTGATGTTTTGAAACTCCTTATATCGGATCCTCTCGAGTGTGGAAAGTTTTGGGGCTGCGGTCCCTGTTCTGACTGAGTCGAAATCAATAGCTTGGAAATATTTATATGATTCGTCATCCCAGTCGTGCTCAGGGTGCTCCTTCTGAAGCCAGTCGATGGCATTTTTTGCAGTGCTCTCATTGATTTGCTTCTCATAAACGGCACGGATGGAATCTCGGGTTGCTATCAGACCCTTAAGAACAGGGTCAATGGGGTTCCCTTCATCGTTTTGGCCTGCCATATGGGCAAAGTCGTTTGCTCGGAAGAGGAATACTTTGCCGAAGTCCTTGATGTGTGCCTCGTACTCCGACCACAGTCGATGTGACGCCTCATGAATTTCATCGGTCAGAGTTCTTAGTTTCTTGACACGTTCGGAGACATCATTTCTGATGGCAGAGTTCTCGAGGGTAAGTTCTCGAACAGAATTGCTAAAAATTGTTGACAAAACTCCCAACATAAGTGTTGCAAGCAGGCCCAAGGTTTGTCGGTCGCTCCAGATCCAGTGCCATGCATTTGAACTTTTCACAGTTGGCCAAGCAATTGCCGGAACGGTGATATAGACAACTAGACCAAAAATTGAAGCAATAAGAATGCGAAGGAATCGAACAGACTGAACGTAGTGCCCTGAATCCTTTCGTTTCATTTGTTTAGCCTGATCAACTGGATCTCTGGAGCTCATGTATGTCCAACGCTGCAAAAGCAGCATTACCGTAGGTGAAAAACACACGATGATGAATGTGAGATATTGGACCCGAATAGACGGATCGGAGTGATTAATGAGACGTAACCACACAATTCCAATTCCCACCCAATAGAAAGACAAAGTCGCTACGACGGCTACAACCATTGGCCGATTTGGATTGCCACCTAACCAACTTTGTAACCGAATTCTTCTGCCATTTATCCAGCTGCTTGCTTTCGTAACGAGTTCTCTAGTCTTTTTTACTTTCTGGATTTCCTTAGGTTGCAGGTTTTCATCCACAACCTGCTTTTGAGATTTCAGGTTGGACTGTTGACTCCAGTATGGAGTTCCAAGAAATTCGAGGAGACTTGTGACTGGTCCGCCGAGTACATCATCAAGGGCATTGACAGGTTTGCGTGCAGTGGAGATGTTAGCTCTGATAAAGAATTGCACGCTATTGGATTTGTCATCTTCTTCGAGATGAAACGCAGTGTGAAGTGTGAATCTTCGAAGTTCCTTAGTATGAACTTGATTCGAGTCGTCTTCTACTCGCTTTGCTACGAGCCTCCTGTTTCGAAAGATCTCAACTTTGGTCGTTTCTCGGTGACGCTCCTTTGAATCCTGATGAATCTCATAATTGAAATCAACCAAAGAGGCGATCGGCAATTTACGCCGTCTCCAAGACGCTGGGTAGGTTGATGAATCAAGCCATTTCTGGGGCCTTCCATGGCGTGCATTCACTGCTTGATTCAACAAGATCAATACGCGATTAATGCCGCCCACTTTCAGCTCTAGCACAGTGGCAATCCATGTCATATCTCTGATAGGTGGGACTAAATCACTATTGACATCTTTAATCCAATTTTGACCAACTAAGTAGAAGTGCTGTTCCTCTGAGATTTTCGCTTCTTCTGCTTGGGTACTCATGGTTTTATACTGCCACAATCCGAGGGTCGTGATTTTCACGGAATTTCCATAAATGTAGTTAAGCATCCTGCTCTTAGGTGCAAGATCAAAAGCAAAAGATACAGAATTGGTATTTCGTCAAAGCTCACTGGGAAAATTGGGGTGGGTGAGACTCGGTGCTCTGAATCTCTCTAGAGTCGTAATTGGACGCCGGAACCTCCTGGGGAGGGACTGGTATACAAAAGACGGAGAACCTTGAATTGTGCTAGGTGTTCAATAAGGGTTTCCCCAGGGGAGTTCAACTGCGAATCAAAGGGGAAGTCATGCAGAAAGTATGTAGCCAATGTGGAAAGTTGTCGGAAACTGCGGGAACCTTCTGCGCAAGTTGTGGTGCGTCATACGCTCCACAACAGGTAACCACGCCGCAAACGATTTCCAAAACTGGATTCTCCTCCCAGATTCAGGGGAATGCGAACCCGGCTTTTGTTTGGTCCTGTGTAGCAGTCGGTGGAGTTGGCGCGATAAGCACCTTCCTTCCTTACATGAAGGATGATTATGGCAGTGTCAACGGGTGGGACTCCTCCAGTGTCCTCAGTGATTATGAACAATTCTCGTCTGGGACAATAATGATTCTGTTGTTTTCCATCTCCCTCTTGATCGCCGGATTGATGCATTTCTCGGGATTTGGATCACGCCAAAAAGCAAAGTCCCAGGGCTGGTCGTCGATTGTTGTTGGATTCTTATGTATTGGTGCAGCGCAAGCTACATATTCTGGGTGGGATGCAGCAGCGAAGGAAGAGGGCGTCTACGTAGAGACAGGTTTAGGTCTTTATCTCGGATACCTCGTTGGTATTGGAATTATGGTGATCGGAATTCTCTGTCTTGCAGTGCCTAACTTCCATAGAAAAGAATCGATCTAAGTTAAAAAAGTGCTGAAGTTGCAGCGGCGCAATGGTGAAGGAGTCCTGCTAAGCACTTTTGGCTAACTAGGTTGTTCCCCATGCCCGAACAGTTCGCCAAAACCCGTATTAGCCCTTCAGACCTCACCTTTGGTTGGTCGGGTTGCAAGCGTTGTTTCTACATGCGTTATGCCTATGGCGTGTCTCACCAAGGGCCATTCCCTGGCATTGTCATGTCGCTGTCTTCTCGACAAGAGCAGTGGTACAAAACCAAACATTCTCACGACTTTTCACCAACTCTTCCTTCAGGTGTTGTCCACTCCACTGGCAAAATGTTGGAAAGCACCTCCATTGCGGTGAACGGGGAAGTAACCCCATTTACCTTGGGCGGTAAGTACGACTTCCTCATGGCATACGACAACGGAACCTATGGAGTAATCGACACCAAAGTGGTCAGCCAAGGCGGCAAAGCCGAGTTCTATTGGCCTCAACTTGCCGCATACGACTACATCTTGTCAAACCCTAAAAAGGACGAACCACGCAAGTGCGAAACACTTGGCCTATTGGTCTGGGAAATTGCCGATGCTTCTCAACACTCAGCAGACGTCTACAACGTGGGATTCAATGCCGAGTACGAACCGGTTGAAGTGAACCCAAAGAAATTTGAAGGCTTCATTGCCGAAGTAGTCACACTGCTTTCGGGTGACATGCCTGCAGCAGGCGAGAAGTGCAACAACTGTGAGTATTACGAAAAAAGGATCAGTCTGCTCGCTTAGAAGCAGCTGATGAAGTAAATCCGAGACAAAGAGTTCTAGCGGTCAGAATTTCGAATTTGTCCTTTAGTTAGTCAGATGGCAATTTGGCCGTTTGGGGCAATCATGGAATGGATGGTGCATTAGTGCACCATTTTGAATGTTGAAATTGGCCAATTGAATTTCGTTCCAGATTTCGATATAATATTTGTTAGATAAGTTTGTAAATGCTTAGGAGATTATTGCTATGAACAAAAAGATTAGATTATTTGTAGTTGCAGGCTTAGCATTTTTCCCTTTGCTTGTGAGTTCTGGGCATGCATCTGGCGCCGTGAAACAAACTGTTACTTGGACAGTGATTGGTGATTGTGTTGACCTGTACGACGAATACCAAACGGAGTACGTCGTTTATGAAGGTGATGATTGTTACTTTAAGGCAACTGTAAAACCGGCTAAACCCTTCAGGACAATTGCATTGCAGTGGTATAGCGATGATGATGGTAAGTGGTACAAAGATTCAGAGATTAAAACGAATCGAAATGGAATTGCTTATCTTGAAATTGATATGTATGACTCAGATGGTTATTTCTATGATGGGTCGTACACGTATCGGTTAGGAATGGCAAGACTTGGTGGTTCGGCAGCAAAGCTTTCTAAGAATTTTACGATTACCTTCATACCGTCCTGATTCAGCTTGTTCTAGTAGTTTTCGAGTCCATAGGCTTAAATCAGGCGCAGTCGATACGGTTGCGATCACTCGTCCCTAAATTCATAAATGAGTTTGGATTGAAATAGCCGTTACTCAGCTTCAACATTCGGGTGAATCTGCCCCAGTAGCTCAACGTACTCTTCGTCCCAAATAGCCAAAGCTGTCCTCGTACCTTCAGCTAATTCCAATCCGTCCATGTGCCACATCATTCGCTGGTGCAAGGTAAACATTCCGTTCTCGTATTCAGGGTTTCCCGTCTCTGTATTGCAGTCCACCGTCACCACGGACAGATGGTCGTTTGCATGCCACCTATTGGCCTCGAGGTAGGGGTTTTCCTTCATATATACGTATGTCGAAATCTCAAATTCTTCAAAATATGGCCCGGAGAACCCCAGGTACAGGTAGTACTCCAATTCCTCCTCGGTGGTAATGGTGATCGACACACATTCCCCAAATTCGCCTATTTCTTCTGACCGCAGCCTGGCTGTGTATCCAAGTTCGTGGATGCACTCCAGTATTTCTGCTGCTGTAAATGGTGTACTGATGATGGGTCTCCCTGTTTTCGTCGTCTGCTTTCGTTTTGAGCTCAGCACTATAAGCAGGGAAGTAACACGGTTTGCAACCTGCGGTGTTGATTCCTTGACTGCATAAGGATTTAGCTCGACTCTGATTTTTCGATATTCGATTAGTCTGTCGACAACGACTATGAAAGAAAACATCCCGAAGGGCATCTTCGAAGACCTGATTACTAATGGTCTGCGAGTGGAGATCGAGGGCATTCCGCCAACCTTGATTGTTGAAGAAGAGGAAGTAGATACAGCGGAATTGCCGATTCGATTAAATCGTCATTTGTCGAAAGTCCTCCTGAGGGCCCTTGAGTCATTTTCTGAAAATGAGGTATCACGTTTAGGGCCAGATTTAGTAAACGAAATCATCAGAAAAACTCGAGAGATAACTGATGGAGAAGAGTTACTGCTAGATCAGATTTCGGCTGAACCCAGAATTCTCAAAGAGATCTCTGCGAAGATGCCAAATGGAGACGCCCAAAAAGTTGAACGACCTATAACGTCGCTCAATGAAACCACATTTTTGACAAATGCAAAAGGCGAACCGCAACTTCTTAAACAAATTGAATCAGAAATTGCCTCAGCAAAAACGATTGATGTTTTGATGGCATTCGTTAGATGGGCTGGAGTCAGACCATTATTGCCAAAGTTGAAAGCTCATATTGATTCAGGTGGAAGAATTCGATTGATTACTACTACCTATACGGGCAGCACTGAACAACGAGCTCTAGATGCTCTTGCCGCAATAGGTGCCGAGATAAAGGTCTCTTATGACACAACGCAAACAAGACTTCACGCAAAAGCTTGGCTTTTCGACCGGGACAGAGGTATCTCAACTGCTTACATAGGTTCGTCGAACATGACTGCATGGGCAATGGTGGACGGTGTCGAATGGAATGTTCGGATATCCGAAACCGCTAATCCGGACGTTATTCAAAAATTTCATGCTGTTTTTGAAAGCTATTGGGAGTCATTGGATTACAAAACATATGATTCGCTTGAGTTCGCTGAAGCTATTGATAAATCTGATGTAAACGCAAGCAAAATCAACCTTTCACCGTTTCTAGTAGAGCCCTATCCATTCCAACAAAGATTGCTGGATGACATAGTCGCGTCCAGGAACGCAGGCTTTCATCGGAACTTGGTTGTAGCTGCAACCGGAACTGGGAAGACCGCCGTATCTGCTTTTGATTTTGCTTCAATCGTCTCAAGTGGTGCGAGATGTAGGTTGTTGTTCGTTGCACATAGAAAGGAAATACTGGATCAAAGTAGGCGAATGTTTGCCCAAGTTTTGCAGGATCCAAATTTTGGAGAACTGTGGGTAGATGGCGAAAAACCAAAAAGATTCGAACAAGTTTTTGCATCAGTACAGACTCTGTCGAATCAGGATTTCTCTTCGATTTCGCCAGATTATTTTGATGTGATCATTATTGATGAAGCTCATCATGTGGCTGCGCCAAGTTACCAAAAGGTTATTGATTACTTTAAGCCAAGAGAGTTGGTTGGACTTACAGCGACGCCAGAGCGAGGTGATGGAAGCAGCATCTTGAGCTTTTTTGATGATCGGATAGCCGCCGAACTTCGGATATGGGAAGCAATTGATCAGCAGTACTTAAGCCCTTTTGCATACTTTGGCATACGGGATGGTGCTGATTTGTCTGGTCTTGCCTGGCGCCGCGGAACGGGCTACGACGTAGAGGAGCTAACTAACGTTTATACGTCTAATCACCAGTGGATATCGCTCGTGATCCAGCAAGTGAATCAGAAAATCCTGAATTTTTCTTCGATGCGTGCCATCGGTTTTTGCGCATCGGTAAGACACGCTCGATTTGTATCTGATCAATTCACTAAGGCTGGTATCAAATCAGTTGCGTTAACTGGCGAAAGTGAGTCCCAGGATCGTAAAAGTGCTATCAGTGATTTAAAAGATGGAAAAATCCAAGCCATTTTTACGGTCGATCTCTTTAATGAGGGAATTGATATTCCAAACGTAGACACACTTTTGCTGATGCGACCAACAGATAGCCCACTGTTGTTTATGCAGCAAATTGGTCGAGGGCTCCGAAAGTCAAAGAATAAAACTATTTGTACAATTTTGGACTTTGTCGGCCATCATCGAAAAGAATTTCGCTATGAAAATCGATTTAAAGCATTGGTCGGTGGAACGCGTAAAGAATTGGAACGAAATGTCCAGCTTGGGTTTCCATTTCTTCCGGCTGGTTGCCAAATCAACTTAGATTTTCATTCACAGAGTGAAATATTAGATAGTTTGAAAAATTCCTTACCGACTCAATGGACGAAGATGGTCCTTGAGTTGCGATCAACTGGTGATGTTTCAATGAAGGAATTCATAGAGCAAACTGGACTCACTCTTGAAGACATCTATGCAAATGGAAGGTCCTACACAGAGCTACGGCGTGCAGCTGGATTTGATACAGCTGAGATGAATGACAAAGAAAAGACTTTGCTCCGCGGTGTTGGTCGCATTAGGCATATCGATGATTTAGCACGAATTCGACAGTACAAATCCTTTCTAGGTACAGACGAAGTTCCGAAATTAGGGAGTATGAATGCCTTTGATCAGCGATTGTTACGCATGCTGTCCGCAGTTGTTACCTCGGTTTTCAAGATGAATGGTGGCGATAAAGAGCTTGAGCTGATTTGGCAGTTTCCTTCAGTAAGGCAGGAGATTTTGTGGCTCCTCGACGTTTCATCCAAAGTTGTTGATGTTGTGCATAGAGAATTTAGTGATCAGAGTGAAATACCTCTTCGCATTCATGCCCTCTACAGCAGAATTGAAATACAAGCAGCGTTAGACGATCTTAAAGATGGTCGGATTAAGGAATTCAGGGAGGGTGTCAGGTTCCTGGACCACTTAAAGATGGATGTATTTCTATTTACGGTAGATAAGTCGTCATCTGGATTCTCACCGACAACGAGATATCGAGATTATGCAATTTCTCCCAAACTGGTTCATTGGGAAAGCCAGTCGACAACTTCATCGACGAGCCCAACTGGAGCAAGATATATAAATCAGGTGAAGAACGGGACCACGGTTTTGATGTTTGGGCGTCATTCAAAGAATGATGATGCCTTTTGGTTCTTGGGGCCGGCTCGATATGTGAGCCATTCAGGCGAGTACCCAGTCGCGTTTACATGGCAACTTGAGTACGAGCTTCCAGTTGCTCTATTTGGCATTTTTGCATCAGCTGCATAACGGCTTAGTCGGAAGCTCTTGGATCTAATCTTCAAGCATGAAGTTTTCGGAGTTATTGAAGTTTGTAGAAACCGATTTGAAGATGAGTCACGTTTATCAACCGTTAATGATCAGTTTTCTGGTCAATTCCGGCGGTGCTGCGACAATTCGACAGCTCGCTCAGGAGTTCGCAATTGCCGATGAGGGAAGCATTTTGCACTATGAGAAGCGAATCAAAGAAATGCCTGTGCCAGTCCTCGCTCGTCATGGAGTTGTGTCTAAACGTGCTGAATTGATTGAACTCCAAGTGGAAAAATTGACGTATGCACAGAAGGCTCAGATACGTGCCGCATGCGAAAAAAGGATCTCAGATTTTCTCGAAAAGAGAGGTATTGACGTTTGGAGTGGACTGCTTGAGATGGATCCAGTGCCAAGTACAGTCCGATATGACGTACTGAAGAGGGATCGGAAGTGCGTTCTGTGCGGTGCTTCGCCATCAGCGGATAGTGATGTACGTCTTCATGTGGACCATATTGTTCCTCGTTCAAAAGGTGGATCAAATGACATCGGAAATTTGCAAACTCTTTGCTTGGAGTGCAATCTCGGAAAATCGAATCGAGACAACACAGCTTTCCTGGCCTCGGAGTTAGAAGACTGAGGTGGGGAATCTGTGTGACAAAGGGGCACTAGTCTCATTTCGTGCTTGCATACTTGGCTTCAAAAGAGCAGTTTCTTAGAGATGCTCCAACTATTGAGGACATTGTTGCGGCCCAGGTCAAGAAGAATCTAAACCTGAGCGTTGGTCCAGGTGAATATCAGGCCTGGAAAAATTCGCTTGGGAATGCAATGTCACACGTGATGCTTGACGCTGGAATTCCCGATGATGCTGCGGTGGCTGTGGAGTACCGCCTAAACGGAAGAAAGTTTCGAATTGATTTTCTTATCGCAGGACAGGATGGTGCCGGAAAAGAGTCGATCGTTATTGTCGAGCTAAAGCAATGGACTGATATTGACTATTCAGAATTGCGAAATCATGTGCGCACCTTTGTTGGAGGCGGGCTTCGAGATGAACGGCACCCTTCCTATCAAGCATGGAGTTATGCAAGCCATCTCCAGATGTATAACGAATATGTATATACGAACCAACTTCAAGTGAATGCGTGCGCATATCTGCATAACTGCATGAGTAGCGAGGTAGTCGGCGCTGAGCGTTATTCGGAAGAACTTGGAAGGGCTCCAGTTTTTATCAAGGGAGAAATTGAGGGGATTAGGAGTCTGATTCGCTCAAATATCAAAACCGGCGTGGACTTTGAGCTCTTGAGAAAGATTGATGCCTCGCCAATTCGGCCTTCTAAGCAGCTTGCTGAGGCCGTTGGTTCAATGCTCGATGGCATTGAGGAGTTTGTTCTCTTAGATGAACAGAAAACTGTTTTAGAGACAATTGTTAATACAGCGGTTAAAGGCCAAGTTGATAAAAAGCAAGTAATCATTATTAAGGGCGGACCGGGAACTGGGAAGTCAGTTATTTCAATTAACGCGCTGGCTCGAGTTTCCAGTTTGCGAATGAATGCTCGTTACATAACGCCCAACATGGCTCCGCGTGCAGTTTTTGAATCGAAACTCCGTGGAGTTATCTCCGGTGGGGAGATTCATGATTTGTTTAGTGGTTCGGCGGCATATGCAGGTATGAAGACCGACAGTTTTGATGTATTGATAGTTGATGAAGCACATCGCTTAAAACTTCGCTCTCAGTACACAAAGGGCGGAGTTAATCAAATCAAGGAGATTATTGAGTCTTCTCGAACCTCTGTATTTTTCATCGACGAGGCTCAAAAAGTTACTTGGCAGGACATTGGCGAGATTTCTTCAATTGAGCACTTTGCAAAGAACGTTGGAGCAGAAATTCAATATTTAGAGCTGCATTCACAGTTCCGTTGTGGTGGTTCTGATGACTACATGGTTTGGTTGGATAATGCGCTAGGGGTTCAGATTGACAATGAGAGTTATTTCTCAAATGACAAATTTGAATTCAAGATCGTTGAAAGCCCCACAGAGCTGCATGAGTTGATCAAAGAAAAAAACAAAGAAAACAATAAGTCACGAGTTGTAGCTGGTTATTGCTGGGACTGGGTCAGTAAGAAAGACCGAAACAAATATGACATCACGTTTCCCAAGTTTGGATTTCAGGCCGAATGGAACTTGGAATCACAGGGTGGGGAATGGATCATTAAAGAAGGTTCAATAGATCAGGTTGGCTGTATCCATACGAGCCAAGGTTTGGAGCTTGACTATGTCGGCGTGATTGTAGGGCCCGACCTCACGATTTCAGGACATGAATTAGTGACAGATCCAAGTGCACGCGCAAAGACCGATAGGTCACTTCATGGTTATAAAAAGGAATTCAAGGTGAATCCCGAGGAAGCGACACGCAAGGCTGACGAATTGATTCGAAATACGTATAGGACGCTGATGAGCCGTGGGATGAAGGGTTGTTATGTCTATTTCACCAATCCGGTGACTGCGGACTACTTTAAGACACGGCTTCCAGCATAAAAGTGGGTGTTTCTTCATGAGTAACGAGTTTGATGAATTGATTTCAAGCATTAGGAATTTTGCTATTGCGCGTGACTGGGAGCAATTTCACACCCCAAAAAATCTGGCTATGGCCATTACGGGTGAAGCCGGAGAATTGGCGTCCGAGTTTCAATGGCTTAAGGCTGAAGAATCTCTTCGCGCTGCACTCAGCCAGGAAAAGTTGGAAGCAATTTCGATGGAGATTGCGGATGTGCAGATCTATTTGCTTCGACTTGCAGATGTTCTCGGGATTGATGTTCCCGAATCTGTAAGAAAAAAAATCGAGATCAACGAATCTCGATTTTAATCTTTCGGGGGATGTTGGAGAAAACAGTGAAGAGTGATAGCGGACTTGTTGCAAAAATTCCTACTGGCTTAGTAGGTGCTGCTGGTGAGCATTTCGTCATGTTCCAGCTGTATCGCAGGGGATTAATGGTTGGTCAGCCACCGCAGGGTGTTGCCGATGTTGACTTACTTGTGCTGGATGAAAAGGCGGACATTGTTAAGAGCATTCAAGTTAAAGCTCGAAGCAAGGGAGCTGACGGTGGTTGGCACATGAAAGCAAAACACGAAAAGCTAAAGAATCCACGCTTGTGGTTTGTTTTTGTAGACATGGAACCAGCAGAACCAATTTGTTATGTGATGCCAAGTTCTGTAGTTGCAGAAATTGTGTATTTATCGCACAGGATTTGGCTTGAACTACCAGGAGTGAATGGTCGTCCGCACGTGGATAGCGATATCAGAAGAATTCGACCAAAATATCAATTTGAAATTCCAGGGTTCCCCGACGGTTGGATGGACCAGTATCGGGAACGTTGGGATCTGTTGCTTAGCTAAGCGAACTCTCCAGAGCATCGAGCGCCGTTGCAAGTTCGTTTGGTAGGCGGTCGCCGAAGGCGGCGTAGTGGTCGCGAATTTGGGGGACAGCTTCGCGCCAGCCGTCAACATCTACCGATGTAATGGCCTGCAGGTCGGCTTCGTTTATTTGCATGCCGCTTGTGTCGAGTGATGTTGCGTTCGGTAGGTAACCGATTGCAGTTTTGTCGGCTTCGGCGGTGCCGTTCAGGCGTTCGAATACCCATTTGAGCACGCGGCTGTTTTCGCCATAGCCAGGCCACATGAAGCGGCCGTCTTCGTCGCGGCGGAACCAGTTGACGAAGAAGATTTGTGGCAGTTTGCTGGCTTCGGTTTTTGTTCCTACTTGTAGCCAATGCTTGAAGTAGTCGGCCATGTTGTAGCCGCAGAA
>CANIHL010000003.1 GCA_947467375.1 Acidimicrobiaceae bacterium
ATCAATGGCTCAATGGTTAATAGGTGCAGGTCGTTTTGTTCCGCCATATTTGGCTTCTCAGGGTATTGCAATGGGTCATGCAGGTGAAGTCCACGTTTCACTGGATGAGTCGAAGCAGGTTTGGATTGGTGGCGAAGTTTCCGCGTGCATTCAAGGAACTGTTGAGATCTAGTTAATTGAATTTGGTACGGATTTGGTACGACCTCGTGAACGCTCAGCGGGAAAACGGGGGACAGACGAGACTTGGAACGCTGAACTCGAGTGATGAAGTGGCGGTTTGAAGCCAGACGGGGTACTGGACGACACTTTCCTTGGATTTCGATTCCCGGCGTCGCCTCCATTTTTTATAGCGTTAAATCTGAAATATACACGACTCTTTTTCGTCAGTAAACGCATATTCGAAAATTGGGTGATTGTTGGGGATGCGCAATAGCCAACTGAGGAGCCGCGAATTTCACTTCAATTACATTTATTGTCACAACACCAAACTTGTTTGTTGACAAAAGGGCGGGACAGGACATCCACAAAATTGATTCCGCGAATCCAAAGCGAACCAAGTTGGACCTGCAGTTCTAACCAAGACTTTCCATTGATCGATCAACTAATTGATCACGGGCAACTCTGACTTGACAGATTTTTCAAAAGAGATGTACCATTACTGTATGAGCCGCAGCATCAAAACAGTTACAGGATTCTTTCTTACAGTTCTCTTTCTTTTTGTTGCAACTGAACAAGCATCAGCTGCAACAAAACAATCAATCAAATGGAGAGTGAACGGAGATTGCGTTGATTTGTATGAGGAGTTCCAAAGTGACTACACGGTATATGAAGGTGAATCTTGTGTATTCACGGCAACCGTAAAACCTGTTAAGCCATCCCGAACCGTTGCCCTACAGTGGTTTGACTCTGATACAGGTAAATGGACGATTTATGATCAGGCAAAAACAAACAAATCTGGTGTGGCGCGGGTCGACGTCTACTTTGATACTGACGAATGCTGGGAGGATGCCTCGTGGGAGTTTCGACTAGGAATGGCTAAACAAGGCGCTTCGCCAGCGATAACTTCAGCACCTTTTTGGATTACGTTTGTCTACGACTGCAACTAGATGACTCTCTCGGTTGTTCTCATCTTTTGAAGATTTGCTTGGCGTAACCCAAGTTCAACTGAGAAGTGAAGAAAGACAATCTTCAAAAAGTTAAATGTTTATCTACCGCCCATAATCCATTAATTACCTATAGAGGTGCTGGAGGGGATACCAGCCGGTGGCAAGGTTTGGGTTAGGTGGACCTATTTGAAATTTGGTTCGGATTTGGTACGAATTCGTGAATGCTCGGTTGGAGCACTGGAAATCGGACTAGAGAATTCACTGTTGGGTTTATCGCTTGATCAGTGTTGGGCATCCTTCTGGTCGAAGGGTGAGGAGAAATTCCTCCTTAGGGGAACTTCCGGAAAGTTGCCAAGGGCCAGTAAGGGCGAATTCGGTAAGAAATTCGCGCATCTCGGCAAGGGCAAATCTTTGGCCTATGCACCCACGACCACCGGCCCCAAATGGCAAGTACGCAGCTGGCGCATCTTTGAATTGAACATTGTCCCATCTAGAGGGATCGAATCGCAATGGATCAGGAAAATATGAATCCATGCGATGGTAGATATACGGCGAAATCAAAACATTTGCACCCGTGGGTATTTCGTATCCATCAATCATGATGGCGCTATTCACTTGGCGTGGCAGAATCCAAGCTGGCGGGTGCAGTCGTAATGTTTCAAAGATTATTTGGTCAATACTCTGAACTGGTATTGGGGTCATGCCCGCTTTTGTGGTCTCGATGATCACCCATGCCAACGTGTTAGCTGTGGTTTCATGTCCTGCTAGTAGAACGGTGAGAATCTCATCCACTTGGGCATCTGCGTTCCAAAAATCTTTGTTACTTGCTTGCGCTTCTCTAAGGTAGAAAAGGAGATCCGTCTCGTCTTTACTTACTGAGGAGGGGGAATAGATCAAATCTTTTGCAAAATCACGCATATTGGCAGAGTGCAGGCTTTCTGCCCGTCGACGTAACCGATATGAAAACAGATGAATCATGTGATTCACTACGAATTTCACGACTATCTCGTATGGTCTTCTTGATTTTCTATCTGACAATTCAATTTTTTCAATAACGCGGGTTAGCAAGCGAGTTGCTGTGAGGTATTCAGTTTCTAGATTGAAATCAATTTGAAATTGGTTCGTAGGCGTTTCTGCCTTGCTCTTGAAAAGTGTCAGCATTGCGGCTTGAAGAGTAAAATCTTGCGAGATTTTGCGAATATCAACTGATTCTTTGTCTATAACGTTCTGAATCGTTTGGGAGGAAA
This sequence comes from Acidimicrobiaceae bacterium, assembly GCA_947467375.1. Taxonomy (GTDB): domain Bacteria; phylum Actinomycetota; class Acidimicrobiia; order Acidimicrobiales; family Ilumatobacteraceae; genus UBA3006. Next base: position 2,354 of record CANIHL010000003.1, read on the forward strand.
GATTATTGAAGTCAGAGATGTATTGTTCTATCTCTTTCGATCGAAATACATTCTTGATTGCGTCCAATCGAATTCCATGTTCGGGTTCATCAGCAAGAAGCGTGCCATTTCCAATGCTTTCTCGGGCTATCTCGAAAAAGGTCCCTTTAGATAGGTTCTCCTCATATTTGATGAGTAAGTCTCGGGCAATTAACGGGTTATTGATCAGATAAAACGAAGAACTCAGATATGAAACAATTGTGATGTCCGATTTTTGGGACCATTTTGTGAGTAGTTTTTCTGGATTTTTCAGAAGGAATGGCAGGTTGAGAAGAAGTTTTCCAACTGTAATAGTCTGCGTACTTATGTTCATTGTGCCACCATTGGCTTTGTGTTCAATTTAGTGATATCCATGTTTTTGTATCGTTCGTGATAAGAGGAGGCTTGGAAATGGTTCATCAAGTTAGTTCACCGTACATCAACAAAACGATTAAAAAATCAATTTCAGTTCTGTCTTTTGTATTGTTCATCTTTTGCGTTAGTGACTTGATATCGGATCCCGGTAAAGAGTTGAATCAAGGGGCCCAATACGCAGCACTTTGGTGTTCACTATGGCTTGTAGTTGGACCCCAATTGGCTTTTAGGTGGCATCTCAAATGGGGTGAATTCCATGATTTTTTAACTTCCTTCAGTCTGCAAGAACCAGAATTGAGTGTATTCAATTCAGTAGAAGTGAAATTAACTAGATTTCGACTTTTGATTGTGTCTCTGCCAGTGCTATTGATTGTCGCAGCTTTTCGATTTGGTTATGACTTTTTTGCAAGTTCCTTAGGACTTGGCGATAGCTCACAAACGAAGTTTTGGATCATTCCGTTAGTGCTTGGAGCGCTTGTTGCTGGGTGGGGCGTTTGGTGCGCGGTTCGTTCGCTGGTGGTGTCGCTTGCTGTTTCTAAGCATGTTGGAGATTTTGCTCCATTTGCCGGAGTGGTTTCTTCGACCAGCAAGAAGCTCTCAGATTTTTGTTTCGGAGTTGCATTCATCTTCGGAATTGGTGCGACAGTGGTTCTACCAGTTTTTTTCGTTGGTGTTTTTCAAACTACAGGACTGGTTCGTTTAATCATTTGTGCGTTAATAGTGCTTGTGGTCGGAGTAACAGTTGCGCTTTTAGCATTTCCCGCTTTCGCAATTTCGCGTCAGGTGGAAGGTGAACGCCAACTGTATTTAGATCAGCTATCAATAGAGATTGAACACTTGGTTACTGATCTGCGTAGCGGTGACCACAATTCTGATGTTGCTGTCTGGAATACAAACGTAACTATGCGGTTAAACGCTTTGTTAGAGATCCGTAAACACGTGATGGTCCACATGGCTTCTGATTCGGCATTAAAAATGGTTCGACGCATTCCCTTTGTTTTGATCGGACCGATTGGTTCCTCAGTCGCGGCGTGGCTTGCACTTGTCTTCGGTTAGAAAAATACAGTAGACCCAGTTGTTGTTTTGAATTTGGTACGACCCCGCCGACTCTCCGTGGGAAGACAAGGGATACGCAAGTTTTGGGGTGCTTGATTTTCTAGGGAACTAGCAAGAGCCGCCATACCCGAAGTTTTGTGTTGCTACGGATCGGTACCACGCATCCCATTTTCCGATATTGACGCCAACTCCGAGGTGAGTAAAGCCTGGGTTTAAAATATTTGCTCGATGTCCTGGTGAATTCATCCAGCCCACCATCGTGGCGTTGGGGGAGCTGTATCCCATAGCGATGTTTTCTCCATAGCCCCAACCATTTGAAGATTCGAAATAACCAGTGCTACGAATCCGGTCAACACTTGCTGTGCCCGTGCCTGGATCGCTATGAGAAAAGAACTGGCCTTCCAGCATTCGATTGGTGTGTGCGAGTGCAGAGTTAGCAAGACGTGTGCAACTAACCAAAGGATTGAGCCCGGCATTCTGGCGCTCCACGTTTGTGATTCGCAAAATCTCTGATTCCCAGCCGCGAGCATCAAAACTTGCTGTCGGTGCCAGCGTGGTCGTGGTCGTGGTGGATGTAGTTGCAGGTTTAAGGATCCAAACTTTCTTCTTGCCAATAGACACACAAACCAAGATCCGCACCTTCCCCTTGACCCTGGAGGAACTAATTGCGCCAACTTTCGGACACCTATCTCCAGAATTAGATGCAAAGGTTGTGGTTGTAGAAACCAAGGAGACCAGTAATGAACAAATCAATACGCGTCTCAATACCGACATGTGCAAACACTATTACCCTCTCGCCTGAACCGACTATTACCAATTGAGGTGCTGGGGGCTTTCATATGTTTGGCAGGCTTTGGGCTAGGTAGACCTATCCGATAATTGGTTCGAGCGCGTGAACCCCGGCAAGAGGGAACTTAAAGCATGCTTAATTAAGACGTATAAAACCCGCCAGTTGCTTGCTTGATAAGGGTTAACACTTTGATAAAAAATTTTAACCCTAGGATGTGGCAGTGGTTCGAGTGGCTTCTGAGAACTACTGACAATCGGCTCCGGAGGATTTAAGTGTTTGCGACATCGCGTAATTCCAAGATTGCAGTTTTTGGCCTCGCAGCCATTTTGGTTCTCACGTCATCCTGCAGTAAGGGCGGTAGCTCTGGCGGAGCTCCCGAATTGTCGGAAGCTGTAGCTACGACGTTGAGGCCAACGCCAGACGGCTATTCATTTGCAAACTTTTCTGCCACTGGTTCGCCTGAAGAATTTGGAAGCGCTGATTTGGTAGCAATGTTCGGCGAAGGTGCATGTGTTGATGGCGTTGTCGATCCGTGTGATCCGATTGCTGAGGCTGCCGCTTGGGCCAGAATGGTGAATCAGGCTCGTGCATCAGGGCATTGCGAGGGTTTAGTAGTAGAAGCATCAAAACGATTCAATACAGCTGCTTCACCACAGACAGTTGATTTGAAGAATGAAGGTGAGGTGACTCATCGTATTTTTCAAACATTTGCTACACAGTTTCTGAAAGAGACGCAAGACGAAACTGCTAGTTGGCAGCAGAAGTCTTTACGTGAGATTGTCAATGAACTGGGCGTTTCCTTTCAAACAGGTGTCTTGAAGTATTCGATGGGTTTGTATACGGATACTGGTGGCCATGCGTTATTGCCATATGCAATTGATTTCACTGATCCTGATCATGCGGTAGTCCATTTGTACGATTCGAATTGGCCGGGTAAGGATCGTTATGTTGAGGTTGATTTAAAGGAAGAGACTTGGAAGTTCTCCTTTTCCGGTAGCGATCCAGCCAATGACCCAAAAGCCTGGACCGGTGGCGCTGGCGATATGGACTTGACATCGTTAGATGCTCGGTCAAATTCGTTGTGTCCGTTTTGCGTAACGGAAACCAAAGTGAAGAATTCGATGCTCGTAATTAAATCGACTGATACAAAATGGTCAATTACAACAGATCAGGGAACGTATTCACCGAGCAACGAAACATTGGTAACCGGTATCAGCTCACGACCAATAAAAGGTTCAGCAGGCACTATTGAAATCGGGAGTCAAGCCTTTGAATTTGTGGTGTTTGTTGAAGGTACAGATATGAAGTTGAAGTTTCCTAGTCCTACGAGCGCCTTCGTCTCTCAGGGAACAGCAGTTGTGCAGTTGTTGTCGAGTGAGTCTTCAAGTGCTGAAGTAACGGTTTCTGGCGACAGCATTTCTGTGAATGATCCGAATATGACAGTGACGGTTGCCAGCGAAAACCTTGTTGCATCTGTCGCGGGTAATAACACTGTTGTCGACATTGGTGCTGCGCAATTGAATATCGCAACCGAATCTGCCAGTGGTCAGATACTCAATGTTGTTGCTGACGCTCAGACGCCACAGATTGTTGCTAAGGCAGTGGTGCCTGATGGCTCCAGTGGTGGGGCGCAATTTGTATACACATCGAAGAGTGCTGATGACGTGACTCAAGTTCACGAAGTGTCGAGCAAGGGTGTTGAAACAGTCAAAGTCGTCGAAGAAACGCTAGATCTGAATGCTGTGACTGCAGAATTGCCCCCGGTCTTAGCTGTGGTCATCGTGAAAGAAGGTTTGCCGCCTCCTGAAGAGCGCGATTTGTCGAACCCCGCCTATGTTGCAGACCCTGTATTTGTTCCTACGTCTGGCGTAGTGGCATCACGCATTGAAGGTTCACGAGTTTGTGACGTGCCGGGCTATCCATCGGATTGGATTATTCAGGCAAACGCAACATCGTGTACAGCTCCGGTGTTGCAGTTAGCTTCTGCGAGTGCACAATCACGAAACACTGTGGGAAGTGACTGTTCCGTTGGTGGTGTCGATGGAATATGGACAGCTTTCGGTGGATCAGGGACAACTATTTGTTCTCCTCGGATCGTATTGGCTGCATCACGCGTAACAGCGCAAAATGCGATCGGACAACCGTGCAGCGAATACGGAATCGTAGGGACGTGGACTTCTGTAAGCGGCATTGTTGTTTGTCAAAACAACACAGTGAGAAATGCTGCTTTCGATAATTCCCCGTCTACTACCAGTCCACCAGCAACAGTCCTTTCGACAACTACTACGGCCCCATCAACGACTACAACGGTTCCACGAACCACAACAACAACTACAAGCCCGGTATCGGTCCCGTACTTCAATGCTGTTCAGAATCTGACTGCATCTGCCTCTGGCGATGGAAGTGTGTTCTTGAGTTGGAGCGCTCCTCAAGCAAGTAATTCTGAAATATATGGATATTCAATTGAATTTGTAGATCTTGATGGCGGTGCTGAGCGGGGCGGTTGGGGTATATGGACTACCGCATCAAACACGTCTTACTCCCTGGGTCATTGGATGTTTGATGGGAATAACCCTGTAACAACCGGATACGGACCAGTTCGTTTCAAGGTGTATGCAATGTCTGGGCAATGTGTCGGTGTAGGTAGCGGTTCATGTCTATATGGGCCGAAAACAAGTGCTGACGCAGTCGTGCTCAACCCGGGCACGTCTACGGCAACGACGACCACGACTACGTCGACAACGACGACAACGACAACGACGACTGTCCCATCAAATACAACGACGACAACGACAACAACAACCCCGTCAAATACAACAACGACTACAACAGTCGTACCGTTTTTCAATGCGGTACAGAACCTCACGGCTACAGCAGCAGCAGATGGAAGTGTCTACCTGAGTTGGGGCGAACCGCTTGCAAGCACCGGTATTTACGGTTATGCAATTGAATTTGTTGACTTTGATAACAATGTCGAGAGTGGTGGTTGGGGCATTTGGACATACGCGGCTAATACCTCTTTCACACTCGGTCATTGGATGTTTGATGGGAATAACCCCGTAACAACTGGTTACGGTCAAGTTCGTTTCAAGGTGTATGCAATGTCTGGAGAATGTGTTGGTGTTGGTAGCGGATCATGTGTCTATGGTCCAAGGTCTAGCGCTGATGCAGTTGTACTAGCCCCAAGCTGATAACGATGTTGGCTTTACGTCAATTGTCATTAAGAAATGATTTAAGCGCGAAAAGAGCAATTGCATTCCAGTCTTCGTTTAAATCGTCTTCGCCACTGATGTCAAGAAGTTTGTGGCCGAAGAACATGCCTTGCTGCCAGTAAGAGAAAGCTCTCACATTTATGTCTTTGCGTAGCCAGCCTTTATCAACAGCAATTTGCATTGTTTCCGCAAGGTAATTGCTGCCCTCTACTTGGGATTTCTTGAATTCTTGAGCCAATACGGGTTTGTGCTGTGCAAGTGCAAGCGCACGTATCCGACGACGGCGTAATTCGACAGATTGTGAATTGGTTGCCGTTTGCACCATGAGTTCGATGGCAGTTGAAAATTCCCGTTTGTCACTAGCACTTTCAACAACTAATCGAAACAGCCGGTTGCCCTGGTCGTAGTTCGCTACCAAAAGGTGCAATTCAGCGGCGACGATAAAACCGTCTTTGTTTCCAAAGTGGTGGTACAAGGAGCCTTTGGAAATCTTGGATCTTGCTAAAAGTCCATCAAGATCAAAATTTGTTGGCCCATTTGTATCTAATTCAGCGATTGCAAGATCTAACAGGCGTTGCCTAGTTGAAATCTTGGGACTGGCAGCAGGCTTATTTATGGCCATAGAGTTAAATTGTTACCCGTTATTTGAACTTTTCCCCCGTTTTAGGTGAATTTAACTATTTTTACTAGCGGGAAAGTATAGAAAGTTGTAGGATATCCCTTGTAATTATCCAATTAGTTCCAAAACCTTAAGGGGTATCAATGTTCGGATTATCACGTTTAAGCGGGAAAAGGCTTTCAGCCTTGGGCCTCGCCATGGCCTTTATTTTGACGTCGTGTGGAGGCAGCGACTCTTCGAGCGAAGGACGCACTAAGAACTCTGCCTTGTGTTTCGCAACACAGGAAGACAAAGATGCTGCAATTGCTACTGCGCAAGCTGATCTTGATGCGGCCAATGCAACAGCTACGTCTGGCGACACCACCGTTCCATCAGAAACGACCGTTCCACCTTCGGACACAACAGTTGTTGATTCTGGACCTAACCTTGCGATGCTTGAACAGGCTCTAACCGACGCTCAGAACCAAGCGCTATGTGATGTGGTTAATGCATCCTCGGATAGCGAATCTGCACCATATTTCAACGCTCCCCTTGATTTGACCGCAGTCGGCAATGATGATGGAACAGTTGACTTGAGTTGGACGGCTCCAGAAGCAAGCAATGTCGAGCCATTTATGTACAACATCACATTTTACAAAATTGTTGATGGACAGCAATCAGGTGGTTGGGGAGTTTGGACATATGCCCCAAATACGACATACCAATTAGGTAGTTGGTTTTGGGACACCATCGGTGGAGACGCAGCGCGAATTGAGATTTTTGCTGGAACCAGCCCATGCGTTGGTGAAGGCGAAGGCGATTGTCTTTATGGCCCAGTAGTAAATGCTGACGTTTATGCTCCAGGTGCTACGCCGGCAGAAACCGCTACGACTGATACGACGCCAGCTGACGTGACGCCTCCATATTTCAATGCACTTACGAATCTGACAGCAACGGCAAACACAGATGGAAGCGTTGCTCTCAACTGGACTGCTCCAGAAGCAAGCAACATTGACCCATATTTGATCGTAGTTTCGTTCTATGACATTGATTCGGGCCAAGAAGTTGGTGGTTGGGGAGTGTGGACGCGCGGAACAAATACGTCGTTCGACCTTGGACATTGGATGTTTGATGGAAATAACCCTGTAACAACGGGTTATGGTCCTGTCCGTTTCAAACTTTATGCAGGAAGCGCTGCATGCGTAGGAGTGGGTTCGGGCGAGTGTCTCTACGGTCCTTCAACTTCGGTCGACGTGAATGTGCTTGATCCAAATGGGGAAGCGACTGGTGCAACTGAAACAACTGTTGCTTCAGACACAACTGTTGCTTCAGACACAACTGCGACAACGAGTCCATCCGATAATCAGCTAGTGATTATTGAGACGCCTCTTTCAGTCGTCGAATTGCTCACAGAGACAACAGTTTTGGTGCCAAATGATGTCGCCACAATGGTCTGTGATGAAAGTTGCATTTCTGCAATGTTCAGTGCAGCAAATCTTGACGCTGGAACGGTAACCATCAATGGTGTTTCCGCAGCATTTGGCTCAAAGAGCTTGCGATTCCCAGTTGATGGCAAGATCGGCGCAATTAGTGCTGTAGTTACTTCAACCGATGGTGTTTCTGCATTGGACGTGTCAACGAAATTTGATCATGTCGTGAGAAAGACTCCGTTGGCCGGTTCAGCTGTAGCTTCAACATCAACAACTGGATCATCAAAGATGAAATACATTTATGTATTAGTCGCATTGTTGATCTTGGTTGCAGTTGGTTACAAGCGCCGCAAGAAGGAAGCAGAAACTAAGTAAATTAAGCTAAACATTTCGTTTGCGAACGGGCCCACAACAGCGATGTTGTGGGCCCGCTTTTTTGTTATTGGCAATCACCCCAGAAAAATTCCCAGGTATGTAAGTTCTGACTACTCTTCAGGTTTGACGTCTTCCACTTTCTTGTCTTCTTCATCTTCAAATGCCGAAGCCACCACATCCACTACGTCTAACGCTGGTTTTATCCACAAGTTACGAGTGGCCATAGTTATGCCAAATTCCAAGCAACCATTGAAAGCCACAGTTTCCAAGGGTTGTGCCAGTGGATTACTCATCGCTCAGAATTATTTGTCCTTCGCACATGTTTGAAAGTAGGCAGGGGAGGCTTTCGGTTGCGAAAAGTGTCTTGTCGGTTGCTGCGGGCGTTTTGAATATTCCGGTCACTTCATGGACTACAAGGGTGTCGCCCTTCCTGACTATTGAAATGGGGTATTGATCATCATTAAAGATTTCTTCGTTTAAATCCTTGTTGCTGCAGAATCCAGCGCCCGAACAGAACTGATACTGGCTCGTGTAAGCCGTGCCGGAAAGTTGTTCAAAATCCAAAACATCAAAACCGGGAAGACCTCGCGATACGACTTGCGGATCCTTTGCGTCAATAAAAAGGGTGAGGAGCCCCTGGTTGTTGGTGCCTCCAGCTTCTCCATGGCACGCCCAAGTACGACGAATCGCAATAGTGATGTAATCGTTGTTGTTACTCGTTGAATCCAGTTCTACCGCGGTCGAGTCGTAGCATTCGTACCATGGTGCAGTGCTCCCACCAGGATTTACATAACCGTTTGTATAGGGCTCACCAAAAACTTGGTAGTTGAAACTTGGCAGGAATGTTCCTGTGATCTTCGTCCAACTGTCGTTGGGTTCCTTTCTAAATATGCAAAGGTCTGTACCATCAGTGCCTGCATCTCTAAGTTCAACCCGCGCATTGTCCATCTCGGAAGATGATTCAACGGTTCCAATGCAGTGATTCGACAGACCGACTTCTGAGTTCGACCAAAGGGCGTTTATGTCCACAAATGGAACTTCGAATTCAGTTAGGGGGTCTACGGTTGAAGAAGCCTCTTGTTGAGAGCATGAAGCGATGGCAAAAATGCCTAGTAAGAGTGTCAGACGGATAAGAGTTCTGAGCCTATTGTCCCTCAATTGAAGTACTACTTTTCGCAAACAGTGAGATCTTTGTCTCTATCCATCTTGACAAGTTGCAGATACAGAGATTTGGATACATAAGGATTGTTTACTGGGTAGTTTTTTTGCTTCTTGGCAGCAGCGAGCGTTTTGGCTATACCCCAGGGGTGGATCACATTTACTTGTGAACAATTCTTGAATGTTGATGGTTTGATTTGTGTAGAAATCGATGCTGTGTTGTACGGCAGAGCAGCGTTAATAACGCTAACGATTGTGGTTGTGGCACTATTTGGGTTGTTTTGGCTTACAGGCAAAGTGTTTGTTGTGCTTGTCGTTGTGCTTGTTGTGGTGGAGCTTGTACTCGTGGTGGCGATACTTCCATCAAATTGACGCCCAACTGTGCCATCACATGAAATATTGCAGTCTCCATTTGTAACAATTGGATTAGCGCTAGCACCGACTAGTTCATAGATTGCTGCTCGGGCAATATCTACATCAACACCATCTCTCCATATCCAGAGTGTGTAGTTAGGGCGATATCCGTTGCCGCCACTTCCATCTCCAATTCCAATACCGACGTACTCACAGTTATCGAAATAGTTGAACTTTGCAGCAATCGCCATTCCAAGAGCTTTATGTCCACCAGAGCTGAAGGGGAGAAGTCGCTGGTAAGCCTCTGTTCCGATATCGGTGTCCAGGATCGTGATCGAAGAGGGGCTATTAGACGAGGGGGATTGTGTGTATTCACCACAACTAATTGCGTTCACAGAACCCTGCGAAGGAAGCATCGAACACGCAAAAATCGAAAATGCCACAACGAACTTGTAAGTGTTTTTCACATCAAACCTCACGATCGCTAGGACTTAAATGGAATTTGCCTTATGAATGGTACTCCTGCATTCAGACTCTACGGATGTATGTTTTGGGGGATGTTTCAACGGAAAAGGTTCATAGGTGCGTTGGCGATCTGCCTGATTTTGACAACAACCCTCAGCAAGGGTTCAACCTCTGCGGCTTCCCATGGCGGCAAGTGCTCGAAGGTCGGGGTTGTGCAGAAGACCAAGGGCGTCACATTTACCTGCGCCAAGGTGGGGAAAACGTTGAAGTGGGTTCGTAAGTCTGTGAAATCCTCGTCACCGATTGTTCCGACCACAATCTCTGGTGCTCAATTGTTGCAACTGAATCTGTCTTCGCCAGAGCCATTGAGTAATTGCCGGTTGAAAGATGCCCGATCATTTAAGGCAGCAGGTGATTGGCAAGCAATTACATACCCAGCGACACCGAACCATGGCTTTACGAACGCTGGTGTAGTTGATGTCGCTGTCGTGTTTGTTGATTTTCCAGATGTGTCTGGTGGTTCGGCGGAGCTGATCGAACATATTGCAGCAATCAAAAAATCTGCAGAGTGGTATTCGTGGTTTTCTCAGGGCAACGTGAAATACAACTTGCGCATTGCCGACAAATGGGTTCGAGCACCAAAGAACTCTGAAAACTATTACTGGTTGCATCCTGGAAAACCTGGCACACAGCTCATGTCGGATATTGACATTGCAGACACCTATAGGTCACTTGCTGGGAGTGTTGTCGACACCAGTGGGGTCACATCTGTTTGGGCTGTACTTCCTAAATCGATTACTGCAATTGACGAAGGCTTTGCTTATAGGGCATACCCGGGTGTGTTTTCCATAGGCAGCGATTCGTATAGGGCTGGCACACCAATTTGGCAGCACTTTGTTCACGAGACACTTCACTCGCACGGAGCTCTTGGACATTCGCCGAAGAATACGCAGATTGGCTTGTTCTGGAATACCGGTTCGGCAGGCGCAACCCTCAACTCATGGGATGCAATGACACTTGGTTGGATGAAACAGGAGAACATCTTTTGCATTGCAAAGCAAAATGTTGTTACCCAGACACTCACATTGGTTCCGTTGGAGCGAGAGCAGGTAGGCCTTAGAAGTATCGTTGTCAAACTTTCGGAATATGAAGCACTCGTCATTGAATCTCATCGAAAAGATAAGTGGTCGGATAGGTGGCCAGTTGGAACATCTGGAATTTCGATCATGCGCATAGATACACGGAACGACACTGTGTGGGACTTGGGCAGTTCAACTGGAACGTATGTGATTCCTGCTCGCGAACACTCGCTCGACTTTTTGAAATTAGGTCAATCATTCACCACTGATGGGGTCAGGATCTCCGTGGTGCAAAGTGGCGATAATGATCAGGTCAAGATCGAACAAGGCTGAATGCCCTTGTGAAACCCTTTGTGGGACAGGGGTAGAAGTTTCACTAGGCAATTCCTGGTTTTGGGTGTAGTCATTGGTTACCAACTATCAAAAGGGGATTGAAATGATTTGGACACGAAGGATATTGCAAGGTCATTCGACAGAATCAGTAGCGCTAGGTATTGAGGCGTGCAAGATATTCAAAGATGTAACTGGAGCAGATTTGGCGCTTTGGTCACCATTGGGCGGAATGCCATACAACGCACTCGCTTGGACGCAAACTGCTGAAGATTTCAACGAAGCAGTAGAGCGCGCATTTAAGTGCGGAGTAAGTGATGCGTGGACACATTTGATGCAGCGAGCATCAGGAACTGCGACGACAATTCCTGAACTTCCTGACAATGTTTACAACTTCCATGCAATTTCAAGCAATTTCACTCCACATACGGTTGGAACCGTTGTCATGGGTACATCACTCACGATGAAAGATGGCGCTGACTATTTTGGTGCGCTTAAATACTTGACAGAGTGGTGCGAGGTTGCGGCAAGCGCTACAGGCGCAGGAGTAATTGTTTCGATACCTATGTTCGGTGCGGCAGGAGTAATTGAAATTTCTAACTTCTATCCGAATGCCAAGTCCGCTGAAGATGGACGCAATGCGGCCATGGCAAGCACAACTTGGTTGACCAAATTTATGGAAGGTGGAGTATTTTTCAACTCCGGCATGAATCGCACGGCAATCATCCGTATCGCTTAAGCCAGGTCGGTAACCGCACCAGCGAATTGAGATTGATACAGGCGGAAGTACGCGCCACGAGAAGCAAGTAGATGCTCGTGCGAACCCTGTTCAACAATTCGACCATCTTCCATCACCAGAATCACGTTCGCATCGCGAATTGTGGACAGGCGGTGGGCGATGACGAAACTGGTGCGTTTACTACGTAGTGCCGTCATTGCGCGTTGAATGAGCACTTCGGTACGAGTGTCAACAGAGCTTGTTGCTTCGTCGAGGATGAGAATTGCTGGGTCTGCAAGAAAAGCGCGAGCAATAGTAAGCAATTGCTTTTCGCCAGCACTTACTACACCGCCTTCGTTGTCGAGGATGGTGTCGTAACCAAGTGGCAGAGCGTGCACGAAGCGGTCTACGTACGTTGCTTTAGCCGCCGCAAGAATTTCGGCCTCTGTAGCAAGTGTGTTGCCGTAAGCAATGTTCTGGCGAATAGTTCCACCGAATAACCACGTGTCTTGCAACACCATGCCAACGTTTGAACGAAGCTCGCTGCGGGGAATCTGTGAAATGTCACGACCGTCAAGTGTGATGCGACCGCTGTTCAATTCATAAAAGCGCATGATTAGGTTGACGAGCGTCGTCTTGCCGGCGCCGGTTGGCCCAACGATTGCCACCGTGGTTCCAGGTTCGGCAACAAGCGAGAGGTCCTCGATGAGTGGGCGATCAGGGTCGTAGGAGAAGCTCACGTGTTCGAAAGCGATGCGACCTTTAACCTCTGGTTGTTCAGTTGAGGCAGGCTCAATGCTCTCTTCTTCTGCATCAAGCACTTGGAATACTCGTTCGGCAGATGCCACGCCAGATTGCAGCACGTTCATCATGGACGCTGTCTGGGTAAGTGGCATGGTGAACTGACGCGAGTACTGAATGAAGGCTTGAACATCGCCTAGGCCCATTGTTCCCGAAGCGACCTTCAAGCCACCAACAACGGCAATCATGAGATAGTTCAAGTTGCCAACGAACATCATGGCTGGCTGAATGGAACCAGACATGAATTGTGCACCGAAGCCGGCTTCGTACAACTTCTCGTTCGTGACTGAAAAGCGCCCTTCGACTTCTCGTTGACGACCAAAGGTTTTGACGATGGCATGACCGGTGAACGTTTCTTCAATCAGTCCGTTGAGTGCGCCAGTGTGCGACCACTGTGCAATGAACTTGGCTTTTGACTTAGCGGCGATCTGCTTCATCGCAAGAATTGACAGAGGAACGGTAACCACAGCAATGAGGGCAAGGATCGGTGATACCCAGATCATCATGCCGAGAACGCCAACAATGGTGAGGAGTGATGTGATGAGCTGGCTCAATGACTGCTGCAAACTCTGCGAAATATTGTCGATGTCGTTAGTGACTCGGCTGAGTAGGTCGCCACGAGATTGACGGTCAATGTAACTCAATGGCAAGCGATGAATTTTTGCTTCAACTTCAGACCGCAGCGTAAACATGGTGCGCTGCACAACACCTGCAAGCATGAAAGTTTGAACATAGGAGAGCAAGAACGACATTGCGTACAACGAAAGAGCAATTTCAAGAGTGTGGTGGAGCGCAGTGAAGTTGACTCCGGTTTGCCCATTGCGTTTCATTAACCCATTGAACAAAATGTCCGTTGCATGACCCAGAATTTTTGGACCGGACACCACCAACGCAACGCTGATAACGGCCATGATCAAAATGATGCAAACCAGGAAGAGTTCGTTGGACATCAAGCCAATTAAGCGTTTAATTGACTCAGAAAAGTTCTCTGATTTTTCGACTGGCATACCAACAACGTGCATGCGGCTATTGCGTAGTTCTGAGCCCGGCATTGCCGTCGGTTTGGCGGCTGGTGTCTGTGGCTTTTCGCTCATGACACTTCTCCATTAACAGATGCCTGTGAATCCACGATCTCTTGGTACGTAGGGCAATCGGCAAGCAGTTCATCATGTGTGCCAAGGCCAACACAATGGCCGCCTTCAAGCACCAGAATCTGGTCGGCTTCACGAATAGTGGAGACACGTTGGGCAACGACAACTACAACGGAGTTGCTTGTGTTCGGTGCAAGTGCGGCGCGAAGCCGTGCATCAGTTGCAAGGTCGAGTGCAGAGAACGAGTCGTCAAACAGGTAGATCTCTGGCTGGCGAATAAGTGCACGTGCAATTGCGAGTCGTTGTCGTTGCCCACCCGAAACATTCGACCCACCCTGTGCGATGGTCGCGTCAAGACCACCTGGCATGGCGCGAACGAAATCTTCGGCCTGGGCAATTCGTAGTGCAGCCCACATCTCATCTTCTGATGCGTCTTCTTTTCCGTATGTGAGGTTGCTTGCCACGGTGCCCGAAAAGAGATAAGGCTTTTGAGGAACGATGCCGACTCGCGACCACAGTGCTTCTGGCGCCAGTTCACGAACATCAACACCGTCAAGCGAAACGACGCCACTCGTGACATCGAACAGGCGAGGGATCAGATTGACCAAAGTCGTTTTACCCGAACCTGTGCTGCCAACAATTGCAAGTGTTTGACCAGCGCGCACAGTGAAGGAAATATCTTGCAGAACGGGCGCTTCGGCACCTGGGTAGTGGAAGCCAACTCCGTTGAATTCGAGTACCGCTGTCTGCGACAACTTGGATACCGCGTTCTTTGCAATGACCACGCTCGTAGGTGTGTGGAGAACTTCTTGAATGCGTTCGGCGCTTACCGTTGCACGAGGAAGCAATGCAGCCATCCATGTGGTCATCATGACCGACATCAAAATCTGGGTCAGATAGGTGAGGAACGCAATCATCGAACCAGGCTTCATGAGCTGCTGGCTAATGCGGTCGGAACCGAACCACACCACTGCAACGCTCGAGAAATTGATCACCAGAGTTGCAGTAGGAAACATGAGCGCTTGAAGTCGCCCGCCTGTAAGTGCGGTTTCGGTTACTGCATCGTTCGCCACGCGAAAACGCTCTTGTTCAACCGGTTCTCGCACGAAAGCGCGAACAATACGGATGCCTGTGAGTTGCTCGCGCAGTATTTCATTGATTCGGTCAATGCGTTCTTGCATGCGCCTAAACGTTGGAACCATGCTTCCAATAATGAGCGATAGCGCAACAGCAAGAATTGGGATCGACACCATCAGAATGCGCGATAAGCCAAGGTCCTGATGCATGGCCAGAAAAACTCCGCCAATTGCTGTGAACGGAGCTCCAAGAATGAGTGTGCACGTCATGAGCACCAGCATTTGAACCTGCTGCACGTCGTTGGTGATGCGAGTGATGAGAGATGGCGCTCCAAATTGGGCAACTTCACGTGAAGAGAAGTCGTTCACCTGATGGAACAACATGTTGCGAACATCACGGCCAAAACCCATGGCTAAACGTGAACCGACATACACCGAAGAAATAGAGAAGATCACCTGAGCAAAGGTGACGAGCAACATGATGCCGCCATAAGTCCAGATGTACCCGATGTCGTGTTTCACAACTCCGTTGTTGATGATGTCGGCATTCAGGGTTGGTAGGTATAAGCCGGCCATGGCCTGAATGGCCTGAAACACAATCACGATCCAGATGAGCTTCTTGTATTTGGCAAGAACTGTAGAGAGCAGCGACTTCAGCATGTGCCTTGCAAATTCTACTTGCCGTTAATCGGTTGCATTACCTGCTCGACAAAACGAATTACCGGTTCAGTTGATTTCGGATGCCCAAAGTCCATAACGAAGTGACATGCGTCAAGTTCACGCAAATGCATGAGGTCTTCAACAAACTGTTGTGATTCGGAATCGTTAGTTGGCAGAGATCGTTCTATGGTCAGGGAAATTTCGATGGATTGTGGATCGCGGCCAGCTTTCTCAGCTGCTGTACGCATGATGTCCCGTTTGCGTAACCAACGTTCTTCATTTCCCTGCAGAGATGAGTTCCATACATCGGCCAGTCGGCCAACCATCGGAAGTCCGATTTGTTCGCCATATGCGCCGATGCACACAGGGGGTACAACTGTTGGTCGCGGAGGCGCAGCAGCCTTATCGATACTGAAGTGCTTGCCGGTAAATGAAGGGGAGTCTTCGGTCCACATTTTGCGACATATATATATGAGTTCCTCAAGTTGGGCGAAACGCTCGGCTGGTCGAGGAAAGTCATATCCATACGCTTGGTACTCGTCTTCCCGCCATCCTGCGCCGATGCCAAGCATGAAACGGTTTCCAGACAACACTTGCAGCGTTGCAGCCATTTTTGCGGTGAGTGCCGGGTTGCGGTATCCCTGACCAAGTACATGGTGGCAGAGCAATACATTCGGGAATTTCGCAGCAAGCCACGTGAGCATTGTCCAGGCTTCCATGAATGGATCGGTGGGCGAATCGAACCCGTAGAAATGATCAGCGATCCAAAGCGAATCGAAGTGTTGAAGCGCTGTTGGAAGGATGTGCTGTTCTTGAAACATCACGATGGGTTTAAAGTCGCTCCACTTGTTTCCAATAACTGGCGACAACCAACCGAATTTCACTGCTTCGCTCATGCGCAAACACTAATTCGCGGTCATGTAGATTTCGTTAGTGGCAACAATTGATGATGTAGGCAGACCTGAGCCAGATCCAGCAGTAAATGAGGTTGAAACCTTGCGAGGTTTCCTGAATTATCAGCGTGCGACATTGAGGTGGAAATGTGCTGGGTTAGAGCATTCCCAAATGAATATTGCGGTTGCGAAGTCAACCATCACACTTGGCGGGTTGCTCAAGCACATGACTTTTGTTGAAAATGAATGGTTCTGGCGCTGGATCGGTGACAACGATCGATTGGAACCATGGCTATCAGCTGATTTTTCAACATATCCAGATTGGGAATTTGAATCTGCAAAAGAAGAGGATGGCGAAACGCTGTTCTCTAATTGGAACGCATCAGTGGCGTTGTCGGAAAAGGTGCTTTCGGATTTACTCGCAAAAGGTGGACTTGATCAGCTGGCTAAACGAAAATGGCCGAGCGGTGAGTCTCCGAGCTTGCGTTGGATTCTGGTGCACATGATCGAAGAATACGCACGACACAACGGCCATGCAGATTTCATTCGCGAATCGATTGACGGTTCAGTTGGCGAGTGACGTGGCGTGCGATGGGCATCGCGGTATTGGGTGCTGTTCGAAACAGGAATCGCACAGTAAAAAGCGTTTCCGACAATCACTGAGTTCGCAGTTATAAAAATGATTAGTTGGTGAATTGCAGTAATCGCATTCTCCAATTACCGAAGCGGATGGACTGAATTCCACATTGAGACGTGCATCGAATACGTACAGCGACCCTTCCCATAGGCCTCTGTCTCGATATTTTTCCCCGTAGCGAACGATGCCGCCTTCAATTTGATAGATCTCTTTGAATCCGCGGTTCTTCATAATGAGCGACAACACTTCACAGCGAATACCGCCGGTGCAATATGTAACGATCGGTTTGTCCTTGATGTGGTCGTATTTGCCGCTCTCTAGTTCTGCGATGAAATCACGAGTAGTTTCCGTCTGGGGGACAATTGCGTCACGAAATTTGCCGATCTTCGCCTCGAACGCATTGCGTCCATCAAAAAACACCACATCATCTCGTTTGGCCACGAGTTCATTCACTTCCTCTGGTTTCAAGTGAATGCCACCACCTACGACTCCGTTTTCGTCAACCACAATTTCGTCGGGAACACCGAAGGTGACAATTTCGTCGCGAACTTTTATCTGTAAGTCGGGGAAGTCATCTTTACCTCCATCAGACCATTTGAATTCCATGGCTTTAAAAGATGGGTAACTTTTCGTCACCCTGATGTACTTCTTCACTTGGTCAATGGGTCCGCCAACAGTGCCATTAATCCCGTGCTTCGAGATGAGAATCCGTCCGTGCAATCCGAGGCGTTCGCATAGTGCGCGCTGCCACAGCCGTATCGCGTCAGGATCAACGATCGGTGTGAACTTGTAATAGAGGAGGATTTTAGAGGTACTTATGTGAATAGTTTATACGCTGTTTATATGGTGATTCGTTGTGATTGATTACAGCATTAGAGCCATGTCCACATCGGATTTGGAAATGGTGTGGGCTATTAATCAGGAGAATATTCCAGCGGTTGGTGAAGAAACTGTTGAAGTTCTCGCGAGTCTGCATGCGATGTCGTCGATCTCGCTTGTGGCAGAAGTGGACAGCGTGGTTGTCGGATTCTGCATGGTGCTCAGTCCGCACACGACATATCGCAGTCCTAACTACCTGTATTTCTGTGAGCGTTATGAAGATTTCATCTATCTTGATCGAGTTGCTGTTACCAGCGATTACCAAGGTGCTGGCGTTGGCGCAGCCTTGTATCGCAAGGTCGAACAAATGACAGAAGCGTCACTATTCGCTTTAGAGGTAAACACAAAACCCAGAAACGAAGGTTCTTTGCGGTTTCACACACGTGAAGGTTTCACACTGTTGGAAGAAGTGGAAACTCGACCTGGCAAAATGGTCGGTTTTATGATCAAGAAATTGAAGGGATGACAACGATGACTCAAGTTGCCGTAGTTACAGGTGCCGCGCAAGGAATTGGGCGCCAAACAGCACAGGTACTCAATGAACAAGGTTGGAGCCTCGTTCTGCTCGACTTGCAACACGTTGATGCTTCTGAATACAAATCTGCATTGGTACTTGCGGGAGACATTTCCGATGAACAATTTGTGGAGTCTGCTGCACAGCAATGCATTGACAAGTTTGGCCGTGTCGATGCATTGGTGAACAACGCAGGTATTTCATGCATCAGTTCAGCACTGGAAACGTCTGCAGAGTTGTATCGCAAGGTCATAGATGTGAATTTGGTTGCGCCTTTTCTGCTGGCCAAAGCATTTGGGCGTGTGATGATCGCGAACGGATCTGGTTCGGTGGTCAACGTTGCCTCTGTTGCTGGGCTGCAAGGTGTGGCAGACCGTTCTGCGTACAACGCAAGCAAGCATGGACTTATTGGGCTCACGCGCACGCTTGCAGTTGAGTGGGGCGCAAAGGGCGTTCGGGTTAATGCGGTGTGTCCTGGCTGGGTGAAAACCGAAATGGACCATAAAGACCAGGCCGGTGGCAGTTACAGCGACGCAGACATCATGGAGCACGTACCAATGGGCCGGTTCGCAAAACCTGATGACATTGCTCAAGCCATCGCATTTCTGTGTGATTCTTCAAAATCTGGGTTCATCAATGGAGTTGCTTTGCCAGTAGATGGTGGCTGGACGGCCGATGGTTCCTGGCAATCACTTCGACTGAAGCACCGTTTGCACTAGGTTGTAAGTGTCAAAGGAGCCATCATGGCAAACAAAGAACAGAATAAGAATCCAAACCAGAAAAAAGAAGCAAAGATGACGCTGAAAGAAAAGCGTGCAAAGAAGGCAGAAAAGAAGAAGTCTTAAAGCTTCTTAAAAATAACGACGCGCGCTTTGTCTCCAAAGTGCGTGCTGCCCTCACCATAAATATCGACTTCCTCGTATTGAGGCTTGGTGATGGTTTTGTTGTCGACGGCCTCGGTTATTGCTGAAGCAAAGTCGTCGTCTTCCCAGTGCTGTTGGTTCACGCCCGCAACAATGGTTGCACCGGATCGACAGACTGTTATTGCATCGATGAGTTCATACGCGCCTAGGTGGCCGATGGTGAACGTTCCTGCACTGACAAAGAAGTCGTAATAGTTTGCAGCAAAGTAGATGGTGCCGGTGAGGTCGGCTTCATGCAAGTCTTCGTACACCTTGGTTCCATCTTGGCGAAGCTTGGTAGCCGCAACAGCAAGCATCTCGGGTGAGATGTCTACGCCTTCAATAACGCTCTTCGGGCGAATCGTTGCAATTTCTTCTCCTACAGCCCCAGTGCCGCAGCCAATGTCGATGACACTGAATGAACGGTCGGAAGGCATGTGCTTGGCCAGGACTGCAGCGATTTTGGCTGGGTAGACATATTTATTGTCTTCAATGAAGGTTTTGTCATACGTGGGGGCCCACTGTGCATACAGCTCACGACTGTCATCAGGCGTTACGAGGTTGTAAGCATCGGCGAGGGTGATCTGTTTCTTCGGTTTTTCGGCCACGCGATTATTGTAACTGCAGTCGTTTCACGCGAGCCGGGGGGTCGTCATGAAGGTGCCGTTAACCGTTGTTGATCATCTGCGACGCGCGGAACAGGTGTATAGCCAACGAACTGCATTCATTGACGAACCAGATCAGCCTGCCGAGTCGTGGGGTACACAAACCTATGCAGAGATGGCACGTCGGGCACGCGCCCAAGCTGCAGCATTAGACAAGTTGGGCGTTGCTCAAGGTGCTCGCGTTGCCGTAGTCAGTCAAAATTCCGCGCGCCTGCTCACCAGCTTCTTTGGGGTGAGCGCTTTCGGACGAATTCTTGCGCCAATAAATTTTCGACTCTCTGCAGAAGAAGTCGGTTACATCGTGGATCACTGTGGTGCAGAGGTGCTCATTGTCGATCCTGAATTAGAAGATTCACTTAAGAATGTTTCCGCCAAGCATCGTTTTGTCATCGGTGCCGATAGTGACGAGTTGCTGTATGACTATTCGGCAGAACCAAAACCATGGACTCCGGATGAAGACGCGACAGCAACCATTAACTACACCAGCGGTACAACCGCTCGTCCAAAAGGGGTGCAATTAACTCATCGAAATATTTGGTTGAACTCCACAACGTTTGGTTGGCACATGGGAGTGAATGACCGCGATGTATATCTGCATACATTGCCGCAGTTTCATTGCAATGGTTGGGGAATGGTGTACGCGGTTACCGCAATGGGCGGTACGCATGTTGTCCTTCGCAAGGTCGATGGCGCCGAAATTCTTCGTCGCGTTGACAAGCATGGAGTCACTTTGATGTGTGGAGCGCCAGCAGTTGCGAACGCCATCATTGATGCGTCTCACCAATTCGATTCAGGCGTTCCGGGAAGGGGAACCGTTCGCATGGTAGTTGCAGGAGCTCCGCCACCATCGAAGACCATCGAGCGAGTGGAGACCGAACTAGGTTGGCAATTCCATCAGATATACGGATTAACAGAAACCTCACCGGTGCTAACGATCAATAGTCCTCGTTTTGAAACAGACCATCTAACGCCAGCCGAGCGATCAGTGGTGCTGAGTGCAGCGGGAGCCCCAACAATTGGAACAGTAATTGCAACCAGCGATAGTGGAGAGGTGATGGCTCGCAGCAACACGGTGATGGATGGATATTGGAATCAGCCCGATGCGACTGACGCAGCAATCATGGATGGTTTCTTTTACACAGGTGACGGAGGAAGCATCGGAGACGGTCATGTGTTGACCATCAGTGACCGTAAGAAGGATGTGATCATCTCCGGAGGAGAAAATGTCAGTTCAATAGAAGTTGAAGATGCACTGTTCTCCCACCCAGATGTCACTGAAGTGGCTGTGATCGGCATCCCAGATGAAAAGTGGGGAGAACTCGTGCTCGCTCTCGCTGTGAAGGTACCTGGTTCGACGCTTACTGAAGACGAACTGATCGCCTTTTGCCGATCAAAAATTGCCACGTATAAATGTCCGAAGAGGGTGGAGTTCCGTGCAGAGCTTGCGCGCACGTCAACAGGCAAATTACAAAAATTCAAACTCCGTGCCCCATATTGGGACGGCTACACGAAACAGGTGAACTGATGTTGAGTGAACAGGCAATTAGTGCGGCAATTGAACAATTTCACGATGAGGGTTACGCAATTGTGCGCAACTTTCTTCCCGAGAATGAATTGTCAGAATTGCAGAAGAAGACCGCCGAATTGCGCGAGATTGCACTTGAGCATCCAGTTACATATCGCCATGGCAACTTGACCTACGAGATTCTTCCTGAAGAGCACTTCGGCAAGCGGTATGTCATACAGGCGTATTGGTTCGCATGGGCAGATGCGTACTTCGACAAGTTCAGAAGTAATCCGCGGTACCTGCAGCTTCTCGAACCATTGATTGGCAGGAACGTAAAACAAGTAACTCAGCAAATTCATTGGAAGCCGCCTGGGGCACGACTCACTGGTTATCGCTTTCATCAAGACTTACGGTTTCGCGAAAGCCGGGAATCGTACGAAGATGTTGTTCGTGACACGGTCACCATGGGTCTGGCAATTGATAGGGCAACGCCAGAAAATGGTTGTCTCAAGATTGTTCCTCGCAGCCACACGATGGGTTATCTCGGACTCTCCGATAATGGAGACGGCCAAATTATGAAAGGTCTTACGCAAGACGATGAATTGGTGCAAGTAGGTATTCATCCATCGCAAGTAATTGATGTGGTGCTTGAACCTGGCGACCTAGTGGTGTGGGGGCTGATGACGGTTCATGGTTCATTGCCGAACGAGTCGATACACGAGCGCGCATTTGCCATTTCAAGCTATGTACGAGGCGAAACATCGCAGCGTGGTGAATGGACGTTTAAGGACGGGAAACCTCAGTTGTTAGGTGAATCACCTCAGTTGTGTAAGAACGAGAAACTTTTTGCCAATCTAGAACCGCACTACGACGCGACCAAATGGTTTCTCTGAACTAGCCTGCGCTCATGATTTCAAACACGCTGCTTAACTCGGTATTGGTCATAGTCGCCAGCATGGTGTTGCTGTGGATCTTGAGCCTGGCGAAGAAGAACGCTTCAATTGTTGACATTTTTTGGGGACTGGGATTCGTCATCGTTGGATGGGCGAGTGCGATCAACGCCGACAATGTTTCGGGCTTAGGCAAAGTGGTCCTTGGGATGGTCACCCTGTGGGGTGTGCGCCTATCGCTGTATCTGGCCATTCGTAATCACGGCAAACCAGAAGACTTTCGCTACGTGGCAATGCGCAAGCATTATGGGGCACGTTTTCCTGTGATCAGTTTGTTCACTGTGTTTCTATTGCAGGGCGCAATCATGATGGTGGTTTCGCTGCCTGTACAGATCGCTTTATCCGATGCACATGCCTCCCTATCAATTGTGAGTTATGTGGGAATTGCACTCTTCGCACTCGGGATTTTCTTTGAAGCCGTAGGCGACTGGCAGCTAGCTCAGTTCAAGCGCAACCCGCAGAACGCTGGGCAAGTTATGCAAACTGGTTTATGGAAGTACACGCGTCATCCAAACTATTTTGGCGACACGTGCGTGTGGTGGGGCATTGGCATCGTCGCCCTGAGCGCAAGTTTCGGTTGGATTGGGCTTGTTGGAAGTTTGCTGATGAACTTTTTCTTGGTTCGTGTTTCGGGAGTTCCAATGTTGGAGCGTTCAATGTCGAAGCGACGACCTGGCTACGACGATTACAAGCGACGCACCAGCAGTTTCGTTCCACGTCCGCCAAAGAAATAGCTACACGCGCGGAGTGCGGCCGCGAAGTTTTGCCCACTCACCGAATTGCGTGAGTGAAGCAACAGTTGCGCCCATCGACTCTGGCGCGACCGGATGACTGATGAGGTACCCCTGCGCCTTGGCGCAACGAAGTTCTGCAAGCGCTTGCAGTTGGCGAACACTTTCAACACCTTCGGCCACCATGTCGAGACCGAGTGAATCACCCATCGCAATGATGGTGCGCACAAGTGATCGCGCACTGAGGTCGTCTGCAACTCCGTTGACAAATGAACGGTCAATCTTCAATCGCTGAATCGGGAACTTTTGCAGAAGCGAAAGCGATGAGTATCCGGTTCCGAAGTCGTCAATGGCCACGCGTACGCCAAGTGCACACAATTTGGTCAGCGCTTCGAGCGCTTGTTCTGGTTGGGCGATCATTACGCCTTCAGTTATTTCGAGCCACAGCTGATCGGGCGCTATATGTGAACGCTGTAATGCTTCGTGGACAACGGGAACAAAATTTGGATCATGCAGTTGGCGCGGGCTTACGTTTACCGACATCGTTGCTTCACGACTGCAGATTCCTTCATTGATCCAGCCACGCAAATGGGTGAGTGCCTCCAGCAATGCCCAAGCCCCAATGGGAACGATGGTCCCGGTTTCCTCGGCGATTGGAATGAACTCTGCAGGCGAGATGATGCTGCCGTCGTCGCGTGTCCAACGCATGAGCGCTTCAAACCCAACAACGTCGCCAAGTTCAATATCGACAATTGGTTGATGAACAAGTCGCAACTCTCTGCGCTCGAGTGCTCGGTACAACGCGGTTTCAACGGCGAGTCGTTGTGTTACGCGCTCAAGCATTGATTCGTCAAAGATTGCGACACAATTACGTCCGGCATCTTTTGCTCGGTACATCGCGGTATCGGCATGGCGAAGAAGATCGTCTGCGCCCGATGAAATATGTTTTTGAAAGGTTGCGACACCGATGCTGGTGGACACAAAAACATCACCCTGGCGCAATGAAAGCGGTTCGTTGAAGCTTTCAAGAATTTTGTCGGCAACGATCATGGCATCGCTTGCTCCGCGAGTACCAGGGTCCAAGATGACGAATTCGTCTCCAGAGATTCTTCCAACGATGCACCGTTCGGGCAGCGCATTGCGCAATCGTTGCGCGACAGCAATAAGTACGTTGTCTCCAGCTTGATGCCCGAGGGAATCATTGATGTTCTTAAATCTGTCAACGTCAATGAACAGCACCGATGGGTGTCGGCTGTCTTCTTCGGCAAACTCAAGTGCATCATGGACATACGAGAGCATGAGGCTTCTATTTGGCAAGCCAGTAAGTGCATCGGTCTGTGCTGAGTGAATGAGCGATCGTTGTGTCTTGGCATTGGCGCGCACAGCGTGAATAACACGAGATGTAACGGCAATAGATAAGACGAATACTGAAATCGCCCGAACGATTCGATCGGTTTGGTCCGCGGCTTCGGTAAGTGCCAGAACGACAACGGGAATGGTGAGTGCAGCCGTAGTGACGATAAGTCGTCCAAGCAGCGGTCGTTGTGTGCGGACTGGCCCGTGTTCGGTAATGGTGGAGATGGATTGATGGACGAATGCTGCAGAGCACAAGAACAAGCAGAATACGTAAGAGGCGTTGATGTACTGGTTGGCTATGTCAATGCGACCAGAATCATTTGCTGCATAGAGAAAGTCTCCGGCAAGCGTGAACGTGATTGCGCCAGCAATTAACCACACGGCTGGTGTGCGTGCCGCATCGCCGAACAGCAACGTTGCAAGAGAAAAGAGAACTATTGCGCTAATTGCGAGAGTTGCTCCCTGAATACCAGTAACTAATACGACAGATGTACTCGCATCGAAAGATGGCTGCAGAAAAATCACCCAGATGAGAAACCATGCACCTAAAGCAACGATGAGGCCATCGCCGAGCACGCTCATCGGATCATTGCCGATACGACGGCGAATGATGAGCAGGAGACCAAGAGCCAAAGTGATTTGGACGAGCAAGAACAATGATTCAGGAATTGCTTGCAAGTTCACATTCGAGAACTGATTGTCCAACACCTGAGCCGTGGACGAAGCTACGGCGATCACGAAGAGTGCAGGCCACAACAATTTGTCTGGCTTATTGAACTTGGCAGAAATACCAAGAAACACCATCACTTGAACCGTGGCAATGAGGTAAGCTGTGTTACTGAATGTCTGAGAATGGCTGGTAGCGACCGCAATTGACAATGCCAAACCAACGCCAGTTAAGCCCCACGAAAGGCGTGAAATAGGCGCAGAATTCACTTGGCAAACGGTACAGCATCCCTTTTCATGCACTGAGGATGGGTTACTTTGGATGCAGGGCGGAGAACCCTTAGCCGCGTTTGCGGCCTGTTTGGAGTTCCCCAAAAATGTTCGTTACCCGCCACTCTCCAGTCACCGATGCGGTGCTCAAGGACCAGTTGTGGACGCTGTATACCCGCTCGTACGCACGAACTGCAGAAGAAGCCGTGACTCATGAAATGCTCGATCGGCTTGAATTCAACGATCAACTTGCTGACGCGACTAATCGTGCTTGGGTGGTGTGGGAAGACAACATGCCGGTTGCGATGACCATGATTGCAACGGATGTTCGCCGAACTCGCTGGTTGAGTGAGCACTATTTCAAGAAAAACTATCCACAGCAATTTGCAACGAACAAAGTGCATTACGTGGTGTGGGCAGTTGTCGATCCTTCGTATGTCACGAAGGGTGTCAGCATGTTTATGGCACGTCAGGCAATGGCCGTTGAGGCACGAGAAGGCTCGTTATTGGTATTTGACATGCCAGAGTCGAATCAACCCAATGAGCAGGGTGGCGCTGCTGAGTTGATGTTCAGGATGGCGCGGCAAGTTGGTGGAGCTCATTTGGTTCCGCTCACTGTCCAGAGGTATTACGCACTCGATTTCTCTCCAGCGCTGGTTGAACAGCAGGAAACTGGCGCACAGACACCGAGTTCGCTGTCTGATTCAGTTCTTTAGCCAGTAATCCCCGCTAGATTTGGGGTCAATATGGCAGTCACGTTTGTTGTGCCCGGAGCACATCTGATGAGCGGACTCCTCGGCGAACGCGATGAGCACCTGAAGTTCATTGAGGGTGAATTTGAAGATGTCGCCATCAGGGTTCGCGGTAATGAGGTTTCGATTACTGGACCGCAATCCGATGTTGTCTCACGCCTGTTTGAGGAATTGACCGCGTTATTGCAACGAGGCGAATCACTAGATCGATCGGTCTTGTCTCGGTCAATTGTGATGGTGCAAGCAAATGAGAAGCCAAGCTTGATTCTGACCGAAGATATTTTGCGCACAAGTAGCGGTAAAAACGTGCGCGCAAAGACTTCTGGCCAGCGAAAATATATTGAAGCGATCAGGGACAATGTCATCACATTTGGTATCGGTCCTGCAGGAACTGGTAAAAGCTGGCTTGCTGTGGCAATGGCGGTGCTTGCGCTGAACACAAAACGCGTTCAGAGAATTATTTTGACGCGTCCAGCGGTTGAAGCAGGCGAGCGTTTGGGATTTTTGCCAGGTGACCTCACCGCAAAGATCGATCCATATTTGCGCCCGCTCTATGACGCGCTGCACGACATGGTTGGTGCTGAAACGGCGAAGATGTATCTAGAAAAGCAAGTTGTTGAAGTTGCACCGCTTGCGTTCATGCGCGGTCGAACGTTGAACAACAGTTTTGTCATTTTGGATGAAGCCCAGAACACCACTCCTGAGCAAATGAAGATGTTCCTGACGCGCATTGGATTTGGCTCCAAAGTTGTAGTTACTGGCGATACGACCCAAGTAGACGTACCTGATGGGCGAAGCGGGTTGCTCGGGGTTGAGCGAGTGCTCACCGGAATTAAAGATTTAACGTTTGTCCATCTCGATGCAACCGATGTTGTTCGACATCGCATCGTTGCTGACATTGTCGCTGCATACGAAAAACAAACACCAAACCATGGCTGAATCACGACCAGGCGTATCTAAACCACGACGTGTTGGCGGCGACGGCGAGCCAGAGGTGTTTATGGCTGACGAGCAACAGGATCTTGAAATTGATCTCGGTCGCTGGCAAAACTTGGCACTAGACGTATTGCGCGCTGAAGGTGTGAAGGGTCTAACCGAGATGACCGTGATGTTCATTGACGCTTCAACTATGACCGAGCTGAATTCGCAGTACATGGGTAAGGCTTATGCAACCGATGTGCTGTCATTCCCGCTCGATGCCGTTGAAGCAACGCGCACGCCAGGCCCAGGAGCAATGTCGAAATCTCCCGAGCCGGCACCATTAGATGTTTCGGAATTGCCATTGTTGTTAGGCGATGTAGTGATTTGCCCGAGCGTTGCTGTGGCACAGGCTCCTCGTCATGCAGGAACAGTTGACGATGAGATTGCCTTGCTCCTGGTGCACGGAATTTTGCATGTGCTTGGTAACGATCACGACAATCCAGAGTCAGAAGCAGCAATGCACGCGCTAGAGCGAAAACACCTCGAAGCCTTTCATTGGGGTCACACAGCACCAGAGAATTTCCGACATATTCAGGAGATAGAAGAAAAATGATATTTGCCCAAACGCCAACGGCAATCGACTATTGGATGCTTGCCGGCATCGGGCTCATTCTCGTAGTCCTCATTTTTCTTTCGCTTGCCGAAATGAGTTTGTCGCAGTTGACAAAACCGCGTGCGGCAGCACTTGCGGAAAAGGGAGCCAAGTCGGGCAAGGCGTTGGTTCGCCTTGCAGCAGAGCCAACCATGTGGGTGAACCCATTGTTGCTTACGGTGAACGTCTGTCAAACCGTGCAGGCAACGCTGATGGGAATTGTGTCAGGCCGATTGTTTGGACCTGCTGGTGTTGCTGTTGGTGTGATTATCAACGTGATGTTGTTCTTCGTGCTTGCAGAAGCAGTGCCAAAAACATACGCATTGCTCAACCCCGTTCGTGGTGCGACAACAACTGCACGCCCAATTTCTTTGCTGGTGCGCTTTTGGCCATTGCGCGCTGCGTCAACAGTGTTGATCAAACTCACCAACGTCATTGTGAAGGGCGAGGGGCTAAAGCAAGGCCCGTTCATTGGCGAGCAAGAGTTCTTGGGAATAGTCGAGGCTGCTGCGCAGGAAAGTGTGATTGAACACGAAGAGCGCGAGCTCATCGAATCAATTATTGAATTCGGCGACACTGTGGTGCGCGAAATCATGGTCCCACGACCTGATGCCATGTTTATTGATAGTGATCTCACCATCACACAGGCTCTTGATAAAGCGGTGGAAGACGGCTTCAGTCGTCTTCCCGTGTTGCGAAAAGATGACGACGACGTGGACGATGTTGTCGGCATCGTGTACGTGAAGGATCTAGTTATCGCCGAGCGCAAGGGCAATGGGGCTTCACCGATTACCGAACTCATTCGCGAAGTTGAAGTCGTTCCAGAAAATAAATTGGTTGCCGACCTGATGCGCAGCATGCAGGCCAAGAAATTCCACATGGTCATGGTTGCCGACGAATACGGAATCATTGTCGGTCTTGCAACGCTTGAAGATTGCTTGGAAGAACTGGTTGGAGAAATTGTCGACGAACATGATGATGAAGATCTTTCGCTGCAGCATTTAGCAAACGGCGACTACTTGGTGGTTGGCTCGATGCCCATATCTCGACTCAACGACGAGCTTGAATTAAAGGTTCCAGAGTCTGAATACGACACCATCGGCGGTTTTATTTTCGGAATGCTGGGGCACGTTCCTGTGCAAGGCGAATCAGTCGATTTCGATGGATGGCGCATCAGTACTGAGACGCTTGATGGTCGCCGTATTCAGCAAGTACGCATCAGCGCCATTACGTCGTAACGACTATCGTCGGGCGAATGGACATTTCGCTTGAAGGAAAAGTAGCCCTCATTACCGGTGGATCTCGTGGAATTGGCTTAGCCATTGCCAAGTCGTATGCGGATTCTGGAGCGCAAGTAATGCTCACTTCCAGAAAGGAAGATGCACTTCGCGATGCTGCAACCTTCGTGGGTGGTGGTGCCTCGTACCTGGCAGGAAATGCAGGCGACACCGAATTTGCACAAAAGTGCGTAGGTACAACCCTCGAGCGATTCGGAAAGATCGACATCTTCGTCAATAACGCAGCAACAAACCCTTACTCGGGACCAACGCTTGAAGTGAGCGAATCCCAATTCGACAAAACGTTCCAGGTCAACCTACGTGGTCCGTTGTTTTGGTGTTCGCAAGTGTGGTCGCAACACATGAACGACAATCCTGGTGTCATCATCAATATTGCTTCAGTTGGTGGCCTTCGCGCAGAGGGAAGCCTTGGTGTGTACAACCTGACGAAGGCCGCTCTTATTCATCTCACCAGGCAATTGGCAGGCGAACTAGGGCTCACACGTGTTGTGGGAATAGCTCCGGGATTAGTGAAAACAGATTTTGCGCAAATGTTGGTCGACAACTACGGCGATTCTCTCGCTAAGCGCCTGCCACGTAAACGTTTAGGAGAACCTCAAGACATTGCAAACCTTGCAACATTTCTCGCTTCAGATTTAGCTAGCTGGATTACTGGCGAGACTTATGTAATTGACGGCGGCGCAGGAGTTGCATCAGGCGCAATGTGATTGCGCACTTCTGTGAAGAGCGTTGGTCCACCAACTGCAAGTGCCAGCAGACCAAGAACTGCGGCAGCAAGAAACGGCATACGCAAATTCGTTGAGTAAGCAATTTGCCCACCGATCAGTGCGCCGATTCCAATAGAGCCTGTTCCGATAAAGCGGTACACGCTGTTCACGCGTCCGAATAACTCGGTTGGAATGACTCGTTGTCGTAGGGAAACCGTAACGACGTTCCACGTTGTGCTTGCGAGACCCATGAGGGAAGCCGCTATTGCTACTGCCCAAACGTAAGGCATAAAAAAATAGATGATGCCAACGAAACCAAACACAAAATATGAATAGACGATTGATTGTGCAATGCCAAGACGTTTTGCGATCTTGTCTCCAAGTAGTCCACCTAGAATGGATCCGATTGCGGTGAGGGCCAGTAAGAAACCGTAAGCACGACCGGTGACACCTAGTTCTTCTGCTGCGTACTTCACAAAGATTGCATCGCCGAACATGGTGGTCATATTGGTGATGCCAAGCATGATGGCAAGCGTGCGAATGAGTTTGTTACTCCACAGCCAGCGAAGGCCTTCAGCAAGATCCGCTTTGAAACTCTTGCGCTGCTCCAGGGATTCGCTTTCCGCGACTGCACTTGATGGAATTCGAATGCTCGCCACCAGAACGGCTGCTAATGCAAACGAAGCGGCATCAACACCGAATGGGACGCCGACCGCTACAACGAATGCCCACGCACCAAGTGGCAATCCGATGAAGGTATTGGTGATCAGTTCAAGACTGGAAAGTCGCCCGTTTGCCTTTTCGAGAAGGTGATCAGGGACGATCTGCGGCAGAAAGGCTTGTGCCGACATATCGAAAATAACTTCACAACAGCCAACGCCAACGAGAATTGCCATGAAAATCCAGATGGAAAGCGATCCTGTTGCTGCAGAGAACGCGATGAGCCCAAATAGTGCAGCACGTATCAGGTTTGCAACCACCATCATTTTGCGGCGATCGAAACGATCGATGTACACGCCAGCCGGAAGCGAAAGTACGAGCCACGGGATCATGGAGCAAAAACTGACCCCAGCAATGAGCCGCTCATCATTAGTGAGGGAGAGTGTGAGTAGAGGGGCGGCGGCATGCACCATGCCATCGCCGATATTAGAAACACCGCTTGCGACAAATTGGCGCCAATAGTTTGCAGGTAGCCGTTGATCGTTTGTGTCTATTTCATTTTCCTTAACGTCTGGATGTCTACTTTGCCTAGAGATGTGGAGGGAATGTCCTGCACAATTCGTAGCTCGCTCGGAGCACAGAACGAGGGTAATTGATGTTTTACGTGCTGACGAACATATTCCAATGTCGGTGCACTTGCCCCGGATGAAACGATCCATGCAACAACGCGTTGACCCCACTGATCATCGTGGATTCCGCTGACCACAACTCGCTCCACGCCTGGAATTGTGGAGATGATCTTTTCAACGGGATGTGGCCAAACGTTTTCACCGCCTGTGATGATCATGTCATCGGTTCGACCGAACACTTGCAGTACGGAATTGTTTACCATTCCGCTATCTCCAGTTTGATACCAGCCATCCACTGTAGTTGGGGCTCCGGAGCAGCGGTAACTGCGAAACAGTGATGGGGACCGAACTTCAATGTGTTCATCAGAAATACGAATGTCAACTCCATCCAGCTGCTGTCCGTTGTAGGCAATACCACCAAATGTTTCGGTCATGCCATAGGTCGTAATCACATTTGTTGGGAGTTCGGCGGGAGCTGCAGCGCCGCCGAGCAGGATAATTTCAAAAATCGCGGGGCCAATTCGACGCAACGTTGTAGGCACAAGTGAAACATGGGTTGCTCCTGCATCAACAGCGGCTAACACGTCGGTTTCGTCAAACTTCGGAAGGATGCTGATTGGATTGCCGAAAATAAGTGACCGAGCAAGAATGCTAAATCCAGCAACATGCGAAACTGGCAGACACAACAGCCAATGAGTAGAGGAGTTGGTGTTCAGTCGCGCTTGCGACATGTTAAGCAGCGCTCGAATTGAATCGTGCGTATGCACTACGCCCTTTGGGGTTCCAGTAGATCCACTCGTTGCAATGATCAGCGCGTCATTGTTATCAACTGGCTCGGAATTACTGAGGTTGACCGTGTTTCCGGACTCATCAATCACTAGTGATGGTTTGAATTGTGCGATTAATGAATCTTTTGCAGTTTGCGGGAGTCGTTGATCGATGGGAAACACCGCATCACCTGCTTCCCACGCATGTCGCACATGGTTGGCAAACTTGGTGCTTGCCGGCATATCCAATGCAATGAGGCGATTCACGATCATCAGCGTAGGCGCTTAAAAGTGCGACACTAGAAGGATGGAAAAACAACCAAGTGGCCTGCAACTGTGGATACTGGGAGCGCGCCCGCGCACATTGCCCGCGGCATTCGTACCTGTATTCGTTGCTTTTGGTAGAGCGATTTCTCAGGAAACCACTCACGCGAAAATGTGGTGGTGCGGCATATTCGCCCTCATCGTCAGTGTGGCTTTGCAAGTCGGTGTTAACTACGCAAACGATTACTCAGATGGAATCAAGGGCACTGATAACAAGCGTGTTGGGCCATTGCGACTTGTTGGTTCGGGTTTGGTTCCGGCCAAAACGGTGAAGACAGCAGCGTTCATTGCGTTTGGTGTAGCAGCGGTGTTTGGTTTGTTCATTGCGCTGGCGACGACGCTTCTTCTTGTGCCACTTGGCGCGCTGTGCATTGCTGCTGGTTGGTTATACACGGGAGGCCCAAAGCCATACGGCTATTTGGGGTTCGGCGAGCTGTTCGTATTCGTGTTCTTCGGACTAGTTGCTACGAGTGGATCGGTATATGCGATCACTCAAAAGATTGATGCAGAAACCGTGCTTGCCTCGTGCATCGTAGGTTTGCTCGCTTGTGCATTGCTCGTGGTGAATAATCTGCGCGATATTCCTGGTGACACGATCGCCAATAAGTTGACGTTGGCGGTGCGCATGGGAGATGCCATGACGAGAAAGTTGTATTACGCCATGTACGTGTATGTGGTGCTCTTGATTGTGCTTATTGGAACTCAAGATCGCACAGTACTTATTGCACTGTTTGGTTTGATTGCTGCTTATCCTGCGCTGAAGTCGGTGAAATCTGGTGCTTTGGGCAGGGATCTGATTCCCGTGCTTGGAGCAACGGGTAAGGCGCAGCTGGCTATCGGTTTGCTACTTGCAGTCGGTTTAGCTCTGTAACCACGAATTGATTGACTCACCAAATGCGGCGGGTTGATCTAGGTGAGCGCTGTGGCCCGCTTTATCAATGATGTTCAGTGTTGATTTTGGAATGAGTTGTTTCATTCGTTTGGCAATCGCGACAAATTTTTCATCGCGAGAACCGGCGACGATGAGTACCGGAATTCGAATTTCGTGAAGTTCTGACCAGAACGGTTGCTGTTTCCCGGTTCCGCACGTGCGCAAACTACTTGCGAGTGACGCCGGTGAATTTCGGTTTCGATCACGTATTTCTGCGTCGGTAAATGATGATTTGTCGAATAGTGGCTGTTGTATCCATTCATTGATGAATGCAGAGGTGCCGATCTGTTCAATTCGTGTTGCCAGCGCATCATCGGAATGCACGCGTGCTTCGCGTTCGGAGTCGTCTTCGATGCCAGGAGTTCCGCTCACCAAAACGAGACCAGTCATTGCCTGAGGGTGTTGCATTACTGCGTGAAGCGCCATGCGTGCTCCCATGCTGTAACCCACCAGAACTTTGCCAAATGCAATATCGGCGATGGCTTCTCCGGTCTCCTCTAATGAAAGCGAAATAGCTTGAGACTTTCCGTGGTCAGGAGCGTCAATAAATGTGTTGGTTGAATCGTGAATGTTCTGTGCGGGGACCTTCCACGAATTTCCAGTTTGAGTGAAACCATGGACGAAACAGATATCACGCGATCCATTTCCTTGTGATTCGACATACAAACTCATGCGCGTTCAAGAATCCTTTCAATGATGCGTTCGAACATTTCAACATCTTGTGCTCCGGGCACAGACCATTGACCATTGACAATAAATGTTGGGAC
This sequence comes from Acidimicrobiaceae bacterium, assembly GCA_947467375.1. GTDB lineage: Bacteria > Actinomycetota > Acidimicrobiia > Acidimicrobiales > Ilumatobacteraceae > UBA3006. The sequence goes on from CANIHL010000003.1 coordinate 36,318, forward strand.
GGCGGTAACGCCGTATTCGGATGCTTCGGCAATCTCTGCGCGAATCTCACTGACGAGCGAATCGCTTTCAAGGAATGTGATTGCGTCTTGTCGTGGTATTCCAGCAGATTCAGCGCAGTCGGCGAGTACGGAAACCTCGCCAATGTTTAGGCCATTGGTGAAATACGCATCCATGATCTTTTCCTTCAGGTCAATTTGAACCGCTGCACCGTGTTGCTTCAGCGCGTAGCCCAGCATTCGATGGGCGAGGAATGTATTTGCCCGCACTGCGATATCCATGTTGAAGGTGATGTTGTCTTGCGCTGCAACGGAGGTGACGTGTTGAAGAATCTCGGTGGCCTTTTCCTGACCGCCAAACTTTTTGGCGTAAGCGTCCTTTGCAGGTGTCGGGGAATCGGTTGGAGCGGATGGGTCTAGCTGGAAAGGGCGGAACACATATTCCACATCAACATCGACTCCGCGTTCTCGTAGGCGCGAAATTGCCGTCTCAAAACGCCGTTTTCCGATAAAACACCATGGACATATGACGTCGGAGAAGATTTCTATGCGCATAGGTGCCACGATAGAGGGGATGGCCACCTCTCCTGCAACCACGGCAACCTTTTGCTCGACCTTTGTGGACGAGTGGGTTCGACTTGGGGCTACCCACGCTGTGGTGTCGCCAGGGTCACGCAGTACGCCTATGGCAATCGCGTTAGCAAGTAATCCGAAAATCTCTCTCCACGTATTTCACGATGAGCGATCTGCGGCATTTGCGGCTTTGGGAATTGGTCTTGAATCAGGGATGCCTGCGGTGTTGTTGTGCACGTCGGGAACGGCTGCGGCACAGTTTTTTGCGGCGGTGATTGAGGCGAATTACGCGCATGTTCCGCTACTCGTATGCACAGCCGATCGTCCTCCAGAATTGCAAGGCGTTGGTGCACCTCAGACCATTAACCAAACACATCTGTACGGCACTTTCGTTCGCAAATTTATTGATGCTGGATTGGCCGACGATGCAAAGGCGTCTAAATGGCGTTCGGTAGCTCGAGATGCGTTCTCGACAACCGTTGGAGTGAATCGCGGACCGTGTCATGTGAACTTCCCATTCCGTGAACCGTTAGTTGGCGTAGCCGGAGCGCTTCCAGCCATAGATGCACACTCACCGGTTCGGGTAAGCGCCGATGTCGCCACGGCATCTGAACGCAAGAAGTTGTCGTTGTCGCTGCGTGCTGAACGGGGAGTCATCATTGCGGGGAATGGAATTGACCAACCGCGTTTCATTCTTGAGCTGGCCGCAAAATTGAAATGGCCTGTTCTCGCTGACCCACGAAGCAATTGTCGTGTTTCGCCTGAAAGCAGCAACGGAGCAACGGTTGTGAGTTGCGCAGATGTGATGTTGCGACATCTTCCAACAGCCGAATTACTTACACCGACTGTGGTTATTCGCGTAGGTGATCCGCCAGTGAGCAAGGTAGCCAATCAGTGGCTTGCTCAATGTGGTGCCGAACAAATTGCCATAACACAACAACCGTCGCTCATTGACCCCGACAAAGTCGTGTCAACTCACATCATTGGATCAATCAATGAACTGTTCATGGAGATGACTCGTGGTGCCGAACCAAAATCGGAAACAGAATGGATTGCTAGCTGGAACCGTTGTGAACGAAATGCACGAACCGCTCTTGACGCGAAATTAGCTTCACAAGAACAGTTGACAGAGCCGTTGTGTGCCGTGACGGTAAGTGATGCGCTCGTTGCAGGATCAAATTTGGTGGTGTCTTCATCGATGCCGGTGCGGGACCTTGAATGGTTTGCCCCTGCGCGAGATGGAGTTCGTGTATTCAGCAATAGAGGAGTGAACGGAATCGACGGAGTCGTTTCAACAGCCGTTGGTGTTGCTCTGTCGTCAAAGGCGCCAACTGCTCTGCTCATTGGTGATATTGCGTTGCTTCACGACAGTAATGGTTTGCTCAATTTGATTCGCCGAGACGTTCAGCTGAAAGTCATTGTTGTCGACAACGAAGGTGGAGGAATATTCTCTTTTCTTCCTCAGGCTCAAGCCATGGAAGGTGCTCAATTCGAGCAGCTATTTGGAACCCCGCACAGCGTGGATTTCGAAGCGCTGGCAAAAACTCACGGCATTCCATTCACATGGGTGACAACAGCGGATCAATTGCGTCGCGAATTGAGCAATGCCGCAACGTCGATAGTCGGTGTGCGAACGAATCGCAACACGAATGTTGATGATCACAATGCTTTGTATTCGGCAGTTGCCGAGTCATTGACAAAATAGCTAGTTACTGGCGCGTAATTGCCGCAAGCATGGCTTGCAATTTGGCATTGGTCTCGGCAAGCTCTTCCTGCGGGTCACTGTCTGCCACTATTCCGCCGCCTGCAAACAAGCGAGCTTGAGTGCGCGCATCATTGAATTGCGCGCATCGAATAGCCACGGCGAAGACACCATTGCCTCGGCTGTCGAACCAACCGATTGCACCACCGTATTTATCGCGGTCCATCCCTTCGTATTGTGCGATGAGTTGCAATGCCTGTTCGCGAGGGAATCCGCCTAGCGCTGGTGTTGGTGAAAGCGCGAGCGCAGCATCGAGCACATGCATTCGCGGTTCTGAAAGTTTGCCAACAAGCTGCGTGCCAAGGTGTTGAACATTTGCGACCTGAACGACCGAAGGTTCGGCTTCCCAATCGAGGTATGAACAATGTGGCAGCAGTGTGTCATGGACCATGTCGATCACCACTCGATGCTCAATTTGGTTTTTTGCACTTTCCAATAATTGCTTTGCCAGCAGTGCATCCTGTTGTGCATCACCAGTGCGCGGTGTCGTGCCTGCAAGGGGATGGCTGGTGATTTCATCGTCATGAATGGCAACGAGTAATTCTGGAGAGGCTCCAACGAATCCATCGAATGAGTAGCGGTAGCTGGTGCCAAACGATGATCGAAGGCGGATGAGTAATTGATGTATGTCGATCGGTACATCTGATTGAACGAACACATCGCGCGCAATTACAGCCTTGGTGAGATCGCCGCAACGAACTGCGTTTCTTGCTGCTTCTACCGCAGCGATGTACGTAGAAAGAGAAACACCATCGCGAACATCAAAATGCGCGGTACTTGATGTTGTTGAATTTTCGTTGATCTCTGGGATTGGCGCATCATCGATAACCGTCACCCAGGTATCGCCTTCTCGTGTTTTGCAAAACATAACGGTTGGCAAGATGAAGTCGGCATCGTGGGTTGTATCGAACGGAATTGAACCGAACATGATGGGGCCAACTCCGATGGGAGCGTCGGGTGACGAGTATTCAATGGCGCTTAACAACTCACGAGCTTCGGTTGCGTGTGCTCGTGCTGAAATACCGATTGCTGCAAAACCAATTCCTTCACGAACAAACAGAAAGCCGTTCGCGCCAGCCACATCATTGAGATCGATTTGGCGATCTGTGATCTGTGCAAGCGGGAAAGACGTTGCCTTCATACCGGCTGCTATCGCTTCGTTGCGTGCATCAACTGTGTCAAGCCACCCGATAGTTGTTCATGACGAACATGCTCGAACCCAGCATCTTGCAGCATTCGTACAAGTTGATCTGGGGCAGGTAGGTAAGCCACGCTCTTAGGAAGGTAGTTGTAAGCGGCACGATTGGAAAGAAGGCCTCCAATGCGTGGAACAACTTTTCCGAAATACACGCTGTTGCCCCAGCGAATAATGGGATTGGTCGGCGTGCTCACATCGAGAAGCGCAATTCGTCCTCCCGGTTTGGTGACGCGAGCAATCTCGTGAAAAAACACATTGAGATCAACCAGGTTGCGTAACGCAAACCCGCATGTAACGCCATCAACTGATTGTCTGGCGATGGGAAGTCGCAAGATGTCTGCCTGCACTCGTGGCGCTTTGCTGTGGTCGGCAGCAAGCATGCCAAATGACATATCGAAAGAAAGCGGGTGCAAGCCAGCTTTGCGAAGATTGATGCACAGATCTCCTGTACCGCTGGCCAGGTCAAGTACCCGTGCACCCTTTGCGAGAGCGAGTTTGCGCACAGCGATTTTGCGCCACCGTGTGTCCAGTCGGAACGTCATGATGCGGTTCACCAAGTCGTACCGCGGTGCAATGGCATCAAACATCTTCTGAACGACTTTGGCCTTGGCTTCTCCTTGCGGAAGATCTGGCGTGTCCCAAGCCACTTTGTCGGAATTGCTCACCTCGTCAGGTTACGACACTCTCGGCAATACTTAATGGTTGACCTCGCTACTTTGTCGTGAGGGAAAGGTTTGGGGACCCATGATCGATTTCACATTTACGCCAGAGATTGAAGCTGTGCGCCTGAAAGTTCGCGCATTCATGGACGAACAGGTTCGTCCACAGTGGGACTCGATCGATCAAAACGATCGTGGGCAAGTAGTCAAGGCAATTGTTGGTTTACGTAAGTTGGCACGCGAAGACTGGAATCTTTGGTTGCCTCATATGCCTGCCGAATGGGGCGGCATGGGACTTGGACCAACTGCAATGGCAGCAGTGTCTGCCGAAGCTGCCAAGGTGAGCATTGGGCCATACGTGTTGAACGCTCAAGCGCCAGACGAAGGCAACCAACACACGCTGTTGCATTGGGCTACTCCGGAGCAAAAAGAGAAATATCTTCGACCATTGTGTGAAGGAACGAAACGTTCATGTTTCGCTATGACCGAACCAGAGGTAGCTGGCAGCGATCCGACTCTCATTAAGACGTTTGCTTATAAAGATGGCGACGAATGGGTGATTAATGGTCACAAATGGTTTATCTCTGGCGCTCGTGGTGCTCAGTTCGCATTGTTGGTAGCGCGCACTGAAGAAGATCCAGACCTACCGCAAGCGGCCAACTCGTGTTTTATTGTGGACATTCCAAGCGAAGGTTGGAATATTGTCCGCGACGTAGAAACCATGTCGGGTGGACATAACCATTGCGAAATTGAAATCAAAGATTTGCGTGTACCGAACTCGAACATGTTGGGTGGTCGTGGGCAGGGTCATTTACTCGGCCAGTATCGACTTGGGCCAGCGCGATTAGCTCACTGCATGCGATGGATTGCTCAAGCTGAGACAGCGCTTGACATGATGGTGTCTCGCGCGCTCGAACGATATTCGCATGGATCGCTACTTGCAGAGAAGCAGGGCATTCAATGGCTCATCGCTGATTCGGCGATGGAGATGTACCAGGGCAAGCTGATGATTTTGCATGCCGCGTACAAGATCGAACACGGCATGGATTTTGTGAGTGAAGTAAGTATGACGAAGCATTTTGTGGCAAATAGTTTGTGGCGAATTATTGACCGCGCCATTCAGGTGCACGGTGCACTTGGATACAGCACAGACACTCCACTGGCGGGCATGTTGCAACAAGCCCGCTGGAGTCGTTTTGCAGATGGCGCCGATGAAATTCATCAGATGCGAATTGCGCAACGCACGATTGCCGCGTACAAGGATTTTGGAACAACCAAAAAAGCAACAGGAGACCTCCCATTATGAGCAAGCAAGACATCACGTTTGGCGTATTCATGCCGCAAGGCTGGAAGATGGAATTAGTTGGAATTCCCAATGCCACCGACAAGTGGAATGCTGCTGTAGATATTGCCGTTACTGCCGAACAACTTGGGTTTGATTCCATTTGGGTGTACGACCATTTTCATAACGTTCCACGCCCAGCGCACGAGACAGTGTTTGAGTGTTGGACGGTTATGGCCGCAATCAGTCAGCTCACATCACGCATTCGATTAGGTCAAATGGTGGGTTGCAACTTGTACCGACCTCCTGCGCTCTTGGCGAAGATCACGAGCACCCTTGACGTCATTTCTGGTGGGCGATTGGACTGGGGCATCGGTGCGGGTTGGTATGAGAACGAGTGTCGTGGATACGGCTATGAATTCCCGGTTCCGAAAGACCGAATTGCCATGCTTCGTGAGTGCGTAGAAATCGTGAAGATGATGTGGTCACAGGAAGAAACCACATACGACGGAAAGTACTATCAGCTTGTTCGTGCAAACTGTGATCCGAAACCGTTGCAGGCACCTCGTCCACCAATTTGGATTGGTGGCGGTGGAGAACAGCTCACTTTGCGAGTTGTTGCTCAGCATGCCGATTACTCAAACTTCGGTGGCACAGCCGAAGATTTTTCGCGCAAAGTGGAAATATTGAAAGGTCACTGCCTAAAAGTCGGCCGCGATGAGTCGGAGATTAAAAAGACAACATCAGGCGAGATTCTCATCCGCGATACCGAAAAGGAACTCCGCGAATACCAAATTGCTAGTGGTCGCGGAGATCAGTTTGAACAATGGAGTAACGCAAACTTCGTGGGCACGCCCGATCAAGTTGCGGAACGAATTGCAGATTTCGTAAAGCGTGGATGCAGCGGCTTTATCCCGTGGTGTGTGGATTACCCGGATAAGCAAACACTTACCGAATTTGCCAAAATTATGCAGACGTACCGCTAATTATTAGTAGTAGTGACGGAAGATAATTTCTGCAACACATGAAGGCTTAGTTGCGCCTTCACATTCAAACGTAGTTTCAAGAACTACCTGTGCGCCACCGGCGATTTCGGTTGCCTCAAGCAGCTTGACTCCAGCGCGAACCTTTGCGCCAACTGGTACTGGAGCCATAAAACGAACTTTGTTCGTTCCGTAGTTGACGCCCATCTTGACGCCTTCTACTTTCCAGATCTGACCAATGAGTACTGGTGCCAACGAGAGTGTGAGGTAACCGTGTGCAATGGTTTGACCAAATGGTCCTGTCTTGGCGCGTTCGGTGTCCAAGTGAATCCATTGGTGGTCGCCGGTTGCGTCAGCGAATAGTTGCACCTGCTCTTGGGTAACAGTGATGTACTCGCTGTATCCAAGATGTTGGCCAACGTGAGCCATGAGGTCTGCCTGATCTTTGATGATGGTTGCCATGTCTTCAGTGTTGCAGAAACGCGAGCCAAGCTGCGAACTCGGGGATACGGGCTAGTGGAACCACACCTTCTGGTGAGCGCGACTTTGGGTATGCAGCAAAAGGGCAACTAGGGCGATGTCGAATGCGGCGTTCAGAAATGAGTGTGCAACCAACGAACGATAGACAATCAGGTTTGAAACGAACGGGGAGAAAGCAGCAACGAGAGCGATTTTGTATCCAATCTTGAGATCATTGGCCATGAGTAAGCCGCCAAGCACGTGTGCGGCTATCACTACAAGCCCATACACCGGTCCTAATGAGTAGACCCGACGGATATATCCGATTTCCATTTGGCTATCAATGAAATTCGCCAATGCAAAAAAACCATTCATGTACAGCAACCACGTAGCGATTTGCAGCGTTTGTGGCTGCATTCGATCAAACCATTTCTTCCAATTGATGTTCTGCACCGTTTCATTCTTGCAGAACTAGCCTGTACACATGCGTTCAGGCTTTGTGTCACTTGTTGGACGCCCAAACGTTGGAAAATCAACTTTGGTCAATGCACTGTGTGGTTCAAAGGTCAGCATCGTTTCTGACAAACCGCAAACGACTCGCACACGAGTTCGTGGAGTCGTTACTAAGGATGACTACCAAATCATCTTTGTCGACACTCCTGGATTGCATAAGGCGGTCAGCGCGTTGGGTGAACGTGTGAACGCCACAGCTCTTGAGTCCACAAAAGATGTCGACGTAGTGTGTTTAGTAATTGACGCAACGCAACCATTCGGCTCTGGCGATCAGTGGGTAGCCAGCCACATCGATATGGCGAAAGCAATTGTCATTCTGAACAAAATCGACAGAGCTTCTCCGCAGCAAATTCTGAAGCAGCTCACCAAGCTCAGCGAGCTTGGAGCTTCCGAATATTTTCCGGTCAGTGCGCAGACCGGCGCTGGCGTTGCAGAACTCGCCGAGCATCTTGGAAAGCTTCTTCCTGAAGGCGAACAGCTGTACCCAACAGAAATGACAACAGAAACGTCTCCGGGAGAATGGGTTGCAGAGTTGGTTCGCGAGCAATTGTTGGCACTCACGTTTGATGAATTGCCTTATTCGATTGCAACACGAGTTACTGAATGGGAAGACGACAAAGTTCGCTGTGAGATTGTTGTCGAGCGTGACAGTCAAAAGGGAATGGTAATTGGCAAGGGCGGATCGCTCCTGAAGGAGGTTGGAACCGCAGTTCGCAAACAACTGCCTAAAGGTACGTACCTAGAGTTGGCGGTAGTCGTTGATAAAAACTGGCAGCAACGCGCCGATCGAGTGGAGCGTCTGGGTTACTAATTACTTGGTAATCAGCATTTTGTAGTCGTCAAAGGTGACTGGTGTACCAGCTCCTGCAATGTCTCCTCGCCCACGGGGCACTCCTATCGGTTTCCCGCCGACGCTAAACGTGACTTGTCCGATGCCCGGCTGGCTAGTAAGTGTCAACACAATTTGAGCGATTGCCAACCGCTGTTCATTTGGCTTGATTGCATCGAGATAGCCGCGTTTTGAATTGACATTCGCAACACCTCCGACCACCTCGACATTCGCTGAAAATGCCGGTGGGAGGAGAGTCTTCACTTTTGAGTGGGCAGGGTCGGGCAGTCCGGCAATAAGTGCCGTGAACACTCCTTGCAGATTTGTGGGGGAAGGTATCTCAAGTCGAACTCGCACGAGGGAAGAGGCCTTAACAAAGAACAGGTCAGCGTATTCGTAGGTCGTGCCGGCAACGGTTGTCGGTACCTGCACCGGAGTGGTTGTGGCTGGAGCTGATGTTTCGGGTGAATTCAACCCGAAGGGAATGTCGTTTGGATTCACCTCGTTAAACGACCCAGACTTCGGTACTGCGCATGCAGCTAGTAATACGCAAAGGGCAAACAGTTGAGCAAGCCGCTGTTGTTGCTTCATGCCTGGTTCTCCATTTTTGGAAATGAAATGACGAAACGCGAGCCACCCTCGGCTGATTGCTCCACGTAAGCGGTGCCTGCAAGAGCCCGTGCGTGTTCATTAACGATTGCAAGTCCAAGACCGCTGCCTTTGCTATTGCGAGAAGCTGTGCCGCGTGCGAATCGATCAAATATATGTTCACGTTCGCTGGCTGCGACGCCTGGTCCAGCGTCATGCACAGCGAGCGTGAAGTGCTTACCATCACTTTCCAAGGTGACTCGGATTGCGCCATTGGCATGGTCTCGTGCGTTCTCTAACAAATTGACAAGTATTCGTTCTATCCGACGCCTATCGAGATTGGCCTCATCATCTGCTTGCGTGTCGCCATCGGAAGATTGCACGGTGCTGATGAATGGAACATCACCGAATCCATAACGGTGCATGATTCTGGCGATGAGATCATTGAGCTGGACGTTCTCTGTCTCATGGTCGGCGGCACGAGCATCGATTCGTGAAAGTTCCAAGAGGTCTAACACGGTTCGGTCGAATCGTTCAATTTGTTTCTGCATAATGTCAATAGCTTGCTGATTGCGTTCTGAGAATTCAGACTTTCGCGAAACGAGAACATCTGCTGCAGCGGCAAGTGCAGTGACGGGCGAACGCAATTCATGGCTCACATCACTTGCAAAACGCTGCTCTCGCTCAATTCTTTGTTGAACGGCATTTGCCATCTCGTTAAATGAAATCACCAAACGTTCAAGATCTGAATCGTCTTCGTGGACTAACCGCGTGTCGAGCCCTCCGGTGGCGATGTTGTTAGCAGCAAGAGCAACACGAGTAAGTGGCTGGAGAACATTTTTGCTCATGTAGAAGCCAAGTACACCGGCAAGAAGCGTGATCAATAAGACACCAACGAACAGTGTGATTTGAATGGTGCGTAATGTGTTTTCTACGTCAGTAACAGGGAATGCTTCAAAGTAATGAAGCCCGACGGAGGGAACGGCTACGCCAATGGCTTCGTATGGTCGGTTTTCAAATTGGAAGCGTTGTCGTCCGGTTTTGTTATTTAATGTCAACTCAACAATTTCGGCTGGCAAATTTGACTGCGTAAAACGAAGTGGCTCCTGCGCATAGAACAACGATGCACGTCCAGGGCGAGCATCAAGTTGCACCACTGCATATCCGTTTTGTTCGGTACGAATTTGAGTGATTAGGTCGGCGATATTTGCACCATCTGTTTCAACGATGTTGCGCATGAGCTGGGCGTTGTTGAACGCTTGCCGTTGCGCGACTTCGGAACGCTGGCCCAAAAGGTAGGAGCGCGTGCTCGCGTAGGTTACGACGCTGAGAGCAACTGCTGCGGCCAATGCAGCGAGTCCAAAGAACAGCACCATTCGCTGCTTTAACCCAAACTTTGGGGGAAAGGTCAGCCGATTCATGGATACAGCATGGCAGTAAAAGGGAGACCGGAACCGGCGGGGTTCAAGGGGGAGCATGAACTCCCGCCGGTTCGATAGGGAAATTCTGCACCCTGTACGTAACAAATGTTGACGAATTGTGTGCGTTTTCTGTAACAATTTGCTGGCTTCGGGCAGACTGCATAGCGATGTTTACGCTGCTGTTCATTGAAGATGATGAAGCCATTCGTACGGCATTGCGACTTGTGCTTGAAGACGAAGGCTACGAAGTTGCAGTTGCTGGTGATGGCGAAACCGGAATCAGCATGTTTGGTCAGATCAGTCCTGACCTCGTGTTGCTGGACTTGCGCTTGCCAGACATCTCCGGTTTTGAGGTGTGTCGGGCAATCCGGCGAACGAGCATTACGCCAGTCATCATGGTGACTGCACAAACGGACACCTCCGACTTGGTGAATGGGTTTGATGCAGGAGCAGATGATTACGTCACCAAGCCTGTGGTGCCTAAGGAGTTGTCTGCTCGTATTCGCGCTGCATTGCGACGAACACAGACCGTTGAACCCTCACCGTCAAATGCGAAGTCGCTAAACAAGATTGGCGATGTAGAAATTGATCGCGCTCTCAGTGTCGTCCGCAAAAATGGAGTAGAGATTTCACTCACTAAAACCGAATTCCGATTGCTAGTTGAATTCGCTGATCATCCAGGAATGGTGTTGTCTCGCGACCAGTTGCTTGAGCGTGTGTGGGGGTATGAATACCTCGGTGATTCCCGGCTAGTCGATGCTCACGTGCGCAGACTTCGAGTGAAGGTGGAGTCGCAGCCGGAAGAACCAACCATGATTGTGACGGTGCGCGGCATGGGGTACCGACTACTCGGCTAGTCCGCTAGATGGACTTGAGAAATTGCGCCACCTCTGAGAATTCAATGGTGCGTTTCATTGGTGGCAACGTGGAGACAAGTTTTTTCCCGTATCCCTTAGTGGCAAGTCTCGGATCAAGAATCGCTACCACACCTGTGTCTTTGCGCGACCGAATCAATCGACCAGCAGCCTGAGCAAGTTGCGTAGCTGCAAGTGGAATATCAATCTCGCTAAATGAAGTTTTTCCAATTTCGTCGCGTCGGGCACTCAGCAATGGATCATCCGGACGTGGGAACGGGATTTTGTCAATGACAACAAGGCTGAGGGTTTGTCCAGGAACATCAACGCCTTGAAAGAATCCAGCGGTTGCAAACAGACAAGACGATTCCTCTGCAGCGAATGCATCAACGAGTGCCATTTTCGGCAAGTCATCTTGACGCCAAACTTTGTATTCAAGACGCCTTGACATCTCATCCGCTGCGGCGTGCATTGCGCGATAAGTGGTAAATAGGGCCAGGGTTCGGCCTTGTGCTGCATTGATTAACTTTTCTAATTCACCATGTACCGCGTCATCTCGTCGCGGATCATTTGGTAATGGCAGATGCTTTGCACAATACAAAATTGCTGAATTCTCGTAATCGAAAGGGCTTCCAACATCAATTGCATCAACTTCATCTTCCTCGAGGCCCACGCGAGCAGGCATTGCGAGCGGAATCGTGGCACTCGTGAGGATTGCTGTTCGCTTTGACCACACACCGCTATTCAGAGAAGGGCCAACGTGGAGAGGCGCAAGTTCCAATACGGGCCTGTCTTTGCTTCCGCTCACGAATGCAACGGTTCGTGAACCCGCGGTGAGTGAGCCATCGATGACATCGATCAATCGATTGCTGAGCATTTGACCCCTCAATATTCGTTGTTTCGCTGATTCGTCATTGCTGGAGATCGCTTTCAATCCAGAAACGGCTTCATCAATTTTGAGTCGCAACCGTGCAAGTACATCTTGGATGTCGTCGGGAAGTGGGAGGGGTACGCGCTTGTCGACGTCGCCTGCGATGTATCCACCAAATTCGGAAGCCAATTGTTGCAGCGATCCGGACAGAGCGTCATCTCGCACGATTGAGCGCAGTGCACCAATGACGTGTTGGATGCTTCCCGGACTGATTGCCATGCTGACTGAAGCGCTCATCACATCTTCAAGCTGATGGGCCTCATCAAAAATGACTACATCGTGTTCTGGAAGAAGCGCCCCATCGGTCGCGACGTCCAAGCCATAAATATGGGTGTTGACAACAATGACGTCAGCGATAGATGCGGAATCTCGAGCACGTTCTGCAAAACACGTTTCTCCTGACGGACACCTACTTGCGCCAGGACATTCATCGCTTCCAATACTGACGTGCCGCCATGCTGCATCACGTGGGCTCCACGACAAATCCCCTGAATCGCCAGTGTTCGTGGTTTCCGACCAAGCAACAAGCTTGTCGATGTCGGACTTCACTTGAGTGCTGAACTCTTGTAGATCAAGTTTGTGTTGCTTCGGCTCTTGAATTTCTGCGATGCGTTGTGCGCATAGATAATTGTTTCGGCCCTTCAGAACTGCCCATGTGATTTCGCGTCCGATAAGTGGTGTCAATGCAGAGGACAACACTGGTAGGTCGTGTTTGGCGAGTTGATCTTGCAAGGCCTTCGTATATGTTGAAACCACGACGCGTTTGCCTGAAGCAATTGCAGGCACGAGATAACCCAATGTTTTGCCGGTTCCTGTTCCTGCTTGCACGATGAGATGTCGTTCATTGTCAATCGCGTCTGCAATTGCTCTCGCCATCGTCACTTGTCCAGAACGCGCCTCAACATTGGGAAGCGTGTCTACGACTGCCTGAAGAAGATCTACGACATCATGTTCGTGTTGCGCTTTAGCTGGCATGGACCAACTTGAGTGCATTATCTAATTCGTGTGCGTCGAAGTCTGGCCATGTTCGTTCGGTGAAGTACACCTTTGCGCCCATGATTTGCCATAAGAGAAAATTGGAAATTCGCGATTCTCCAGAGGTGCGCACGACTACATCGACAGGTGGTAGTTCTGGTGCGTACAGGTTGTTTGCAATTTCGTGCGATGTTATGTCGAGCCCAGAATGTTGCTTAGTGCGTGCATGTTGGGCTGCTCGGAGTAACTCGGCACGACTTCCATAATCAAAGGCCACAGTCAGCACCATGCCTGTGTTGTGTGCGGTGTCTTCTATAGCTTGCTGAATTGCACGTTGTATAAAAGCCGGGGTTTTGGATCCCGGTTCATCGAAAGGCCGTCCGATCCATTGAATGCGCACATTGTTGGCATTGAGCTCCGCGATTCGGCCAAAGAGGCGTTTGTGCAGGGAGAGGATGTGCTTTACTTCGGCTGGTGGCCGCACCCAGTTCTCGGTTGAGAAGCCGAAAACAGTCAGCCATCCGACGTTTCGTGCGGCGCACACACGCACGACTTCGGCCAAGTTATCTTCACCCGCTGTATGGCCTTCAGTGCGAGGAAGGCCGCGTCGTTTTGCCCATCGTCCATTGCCGTCCATGATGCAAGCGATATGGACTGGAGATTCGGGATTCGCCTGTTCCATTCCGAACACCTTACTGATGCAGGCAGTGATGGCGTGCGACAATAGTGGTGTGGCTGACGGTTCTTCATTGCGACATGTGCTTGTTGTTGGGGGATCGCTTGATCAATGGAAGGCCATGTCCGTTTCTGATTGGTCTCTGTATGTCGCAACCTTGCGATCATCGGTCGAACATGTTGGAGCGCAGTGGTTAACGGTGTATCCGTATTCTGGTATTCCAAACGTCAGTGACGACGGTGATCTCGTTCGCAAGATTTCAGAATCATGTAATGCGTCGCTCGTTAACGGAAAAGTGATTATTCGAGGAAAGACGTCTGTCGTTATTGATGTCTGTGCGGATGGGCAGCAGCGGTTTGTGCGTGCTGTTAATGGCATGTCGACGGAAAAGATCACCGAGAAGAATTTGGCAAGTGCAATTTTGGATCCAGCATCAAGCGAACCGGATCTTGTGGTGATCTTTGGAGACCCAACGCAACTACCGCCATCGCTTGTATGGGAACTTGCCTATAGCGAGCTGGTGTATCTCAACACGCAGTGGCCTCACTGCAACAGTGAAGACATTGAGTTGGCCATTAATGACTTCCAGCGCAGGGATCGTCGCTTTGGTGGCGTTGACTCATGACGCTGTATCGCGATAAAGGAATAGTGCTGCGAAGTTACAAACTCGCGGAGTCTGACCGCATCGTTGTGCTCATGACCGAGCATCATGGCAAAGTTCGTGCTGTTGCCAAAGGTATTCGTAAAACTAAATCCAAGATTGGCGCCAGGCTCGAACCCATGAGTCACGTGGATGTGCAGCTGTATAAGGGCAGGGAATTAGACACGGTGTCGCAGGTGGAATTGATTGATTCCTCTGCTCGATTACATAACAACCTTGACAAGTTGACACAGGGGATGTCGATGCTTGAGGCCGTTGATCAAATAGCAGAGGACCGAGAGCCGTCCCCTCATTTGTACCGCATGTTGCAGGGTGCACTGAACGCGTTGATGGAGCAGGAATCGCCCGTCATGCTTGCATCGTTTTACTGGAAGCTGTTAGCGGCAGAGGGGGTGAGCCCGCAGGTGCGATTGTGCGTTGCCTGTGGTTCTACACAAGATCTCGTAGCGTTCGACATTTTTCAAGGTGGGGTGCAATGTCGGTCTTGTCGCACAGGAATCAGTATTTCTCAACCAGCCATTGATTTATTGCAGCAGGTTTTGGGTGGTCATCTCAATGTTGCATTGGCTCAACCCGAATCACCAGCAAGTTTTGAGTTGCAGCAACTTGCAACTCAGGCAATGGAGCATCACATTGAAAGACGGTTGCGGTCGGTCGCAATGTTCAGTCCTCGTCACTAGTCGGGTTGTAGTCTGTACGTATGCCAGCGAGCGATTTAGAGCAAATAGTCAACCTATGTAAGCGTCGCGGCTTTGTGTATCCAAGTGCCGAAATTTATGGTGGGTTCCGTTCCTCGTATGACTACGGTCCACTCGGTTCATTGATGTTGCGCAATGTGAAGGATGCATGGGTGCGCAGCATGGTTCAACAGCGAGACGATGTCGTACTCATTGACGCGGCCATTCTCGGTCCACCTCAAGTGTTTGAAGCAAGCGGTCACCTGTCTAATTTCAGCGACCCACTGGTCGATTGCACGGTTTGTAACCGCCGGTTCCGTGAAGATCAACTTGATGCTCGTGATTGCCCACAGAAGATGAAGGGCTGCACCTTCACCGAAGCGCGCGCATTCAACCTGATGTTCCAGACACATGCTGGCCCAGTTGAAGGCGAAGGCGCAACCGTGTACATGCGCCCTGAAACCGCACAGGGAATGTTTGTGAATTTTGCAAACGTGTTGCAAACATCGCGCAAGAAGCCACCGTTTGGTATTGCGCAGGTGGGCAAATCATTCCGCAACGAGATCACTCCAGGAAACTTCATTTTCCGTACCCGCGAATTCGAACAGATGGAAATGGAATATTTTGTTCCGCCTGCCGAGAGTGCCAAGTGGTACGAGTACTGGTGCGAAACGCGCATGCAGTGGTATATCGATTTGGGAATTCCAGCTGAAATGTTGCGTCTCCGTGCGCACGATGCCGACGAACTGTCGCATTATTCCAGTGGTACGAGCGACATCGAATTCAAGTTTCCATGGGGCTGGGGTGAGCTCGAAGGAATTGCGCAACGCACGAACTTTGATCTCAATCGCCATGCCGAATTTTCAAAACAGAAACTTGATTATTTCGATCAGGCGACGAACGAACGGTATGTGCCATATGTAGTGGAACCAGCAGCTGGCGCTAACCGCACCATGGCTGCGTTCTTGCTCGCTGCATACGACGAAGACATGGTGAACGATGAGCCACGAACGGTGTTGCGTCTACATCCTCGCCTGGCTCCGTATCAGGTTGCTATTTTGCCGTTGTCTAAGAAGGACACGCTCACACCATTGGCGGACAGCATCTTCTCGAAACTCAGCAAACGGTATTACTGCGACTACGACGAGACCCAAGCAATTGGACGTCGTTATCGCCGTCAGGATGAAATCGGTACGCCGTATTGCATCACCGTTGATTTCGATTCGCTCGAAGACGGTCAAGTCACCATTCGCGAGCGTGATACGACGCAGCAAGAACGAGTGTCTATCGATCAACTCGAAAAAGTTCTTAGTGAAAAATTAGGGTTCTAACAGGAGGAATCATGAGCAAAGTTGCAGTAGCAGTGAAGTTGAGAATCAAAGCTGGTCAGCGAGATGCGTTTACCGAAGCGGTAAAACCAGGACTAGCAACAGCACAAGGCGAGTCGGAGACACAGACGTACATTTTCCACCACGATGCGCTTGACGCTGATGTTGTGTGGTTCTACGAGTTGTACGCAAACCAAGATGCGATGAATGCGCACATGGGTAGTGACGCATTCAAAGCTTTCTCCAAGTCGCTCGGCGAATTTGTTGATGGTGCACCTGAATTCAACTTGCTTACGCCGATTGGCGGCAAGGGACTCTAAGCCTTGTATCTCGACAAGATCATCCAAAGCCATCGCGAATCTGCTTCGCATGACCAAAGAAACCTGGATGATCTTGTTGAGCAAGCGTTCGTACTTCCGGCTACTCGCGGGTTTGGTGAGCGGTTAGTTCGCGGCTCGCGCGATCGGCTTTGTGTTATTGCCGAGATCAAGCGCAAGTCACCTTCGAAAGGTGTTCTCCACGAGGGACTCGATGCCTCTCGCATTGCCGCGTTGTATGAACAGGGTGGCGCGTCTTGTTTGTCGGTGCTGACCGATGAGCATTTCTTTGGAGGCTCGGTTGAAGATTTACAGATCGCCCGAGCGAATACTGCACTTCCAGTTATTCGTAAAGACTTCACGGTTTCTGAATTTGATGTGGTTGATGCCCGATTGATGGGATCCGACTGTGTATTGCTGATCGCAGCTGCGCTAAGTGATGATGAGCTCGCACGATTTTTCGACCTAGCAACACATATCGGGCTTGATGTTCTTGTTGAAACTCATGACGAGAATGAATTGGAACGAGCTCTCAACATTGGTGCGAGCATCGTTGGTGTGAATCAACGTGACCTCATCACATTCGAAGTGGATCATGCACGCGCAGAACGAATGGCCGCACTGATTCCCCCAACCGTGGTTCGTGTCGCTGAATCTGGTGTTCGCGATCTTCATGACGCTCGACGCCTGCGCGATGCTGGATATGACGCAGTTTTGGTGGGTGAGTCCATTGTTACTGCCACCGATCCAGCTGCTGCAGTACGTGATTTGATGGTGGTGTAACCATGTTCGTGAAGATTTGTGGAATTACGAACGAACAAGATGCGTTACTTGCGGTTGCGTTAGGCGCTGATGCACTTGGTTTTGTGTTTGCGCCAAGCCCTCGTCAGATATCCCCTGCACTCGCTCGCGAAATTGTTAAACGGTTGCCCCCAGAAACGGTGACTGTTGGAGTGTTCCGCAACGAAACCCCTTCTCGAATTGTTGAAATTGTTAACGAAGCCCGACTGCAAGGTGCGCAGTTGCATGGCCATGAAACCGCAGCGATGACCGCAGAGGTTGCAACTAACGTGCGTTTTGTTATTAAGGCAGTGGTAGCAGGGTCACAGGATGCAACACATGCCAATGATTTCTCTGCGGATGCGATTCTGGTTGATGGTCTGCATCCTGGATCTGGAACTGCGTATGACTGGGAATTACTGCAAGATATTCCGACAGATATTCGGTTGATGCTCTCAGGTGGGCTTACTCCTGAAAATGTTGGCGCGGGAATTATGCAGGTTCGACCTTGGGGTGTGGACGTGAGCAGCGGCGTGGAAAAATCTCCTGGTCAAAAGGACGCTGTGAAATTGCGTCACTTCATTACAAATGCTCGAGATGCGGTGCTCGGCTAGGCCGACGCACAGCCTTCGCAAGTACATTAGAAGCATGTTGACAACGCCTGGTGCCGATGGACGTTTTGGGGAATTCGGTGGGCGTTATGTCCCTGAAACCCTCGTACCTGCATGCCAAGAACTTGAAGCTGCGTTTAATGAAGCGTGGAATGACCAAGCTTTTAGAACCGAACTAAACGATCTTCTGCGTGACTACGCAGGTCGGCCTTCCATTTTGACGGAATGTCACAACTTGGGTCGCAAACTTGGCATTCGATTAATCCTGAAGCGTGAAGACCTGAACCACACCGGTTCACACAAAATCAATAGCGTGCTCGGTCAAGCGCTTCTCGCAAAGCGCATGGGCAAGAAGCGCATTGTTGCCGAGACGGGTGCAGGTCAACACGGTGTTGCGTCAGCTACTGCGGCAGCATTGCTCGGTCTCGGATGCAAGGTGTACATGGGCGAAGTAGACGTCGAACGTCAAGCATTGAATGTGTTCAGAATGCGTTTGCTTGGTTCGGAAGTAGTGCCAGCAAAGTCGGGTAGTCGCACGTTGAAAGACGCTGTGAATGAAGCAATGCGCGACTGGGTAGCAACGGTTGAACACACGTATTACGCAATTGGCTCGGTTATGGGACCGCATCCTTATCCGTACATGGTTCGACAATTTCAAAGTGTGATTGGAACTGAAGCTCATGCGCAGTGTCGCGAGTTGCTGGGCACCGATCCTGATGTCGTCGCAGCATGTGTTGGTGGCGGATCAAACGCGATCGGAATTTTCTCTGGTTTCGTCGATACCCATGCTCGACTAATCGGTGTCGAACCAGCTGGCGGAGCAGCGGTTGGTCGCGGTGTTCCTGGAGTTGTTCACGGAATGCGCAGCTACTTAATGCAAGACGAATACGGCCAAGTGCAAGAAGCTCAATCAATTAGTGCGGGCCTCGATTATCCAGGTGTCGGTCCTGAGCACTCGTATTTGGCTTCCATTGGTCGCGCTGAATACCCGAGCGTCACCGATGCGGAAGTTATTGAAGGTTTCCAACTGCTAGCAAAAACAGAAGGAATCATTCCGGCTCTCGAATGCGCGCACGTTGTTGCCTGGATTGCACGTGAGGCGCCAAAGATGCAAGGCAAGACCGTGCTGATGAATTTGTCGGGCAGAGGCGACAAAGACGTTGCTCAAATGATGGACATTTTGGGTTAGGCCATGTCAGTGCTTCACACAGGAAAACTTGAAACTCATCTGCGCTCACGCCGAGAGGCTGGACGCAAACTGCTCGTTCCATACATTACCGGTGGCTATCTAGGTTGGACCGATGCAGTACGAGCAGCCGCTGCAAATGGTGCAGATGCAATCGAAATTGGTATCCCGTTTTCCGATCCAGTGATGGATGGCCCGATGATTCAGCTTGCATCGGAACAAGCACTTGAGCGTGGCGCAACGCCATTATCGATTTTGCAGGGATTGCGAACGATTGATATCGACATTCCTCTTGCCGTCATGTGTTACTACAACACGGTGCACTCCGCTGGAAACGAGCGGTTCTCAAGTTCTTTGGCGGAAGCAGGCGTGTGTGCGGCAATTGTTCCTGATCTTCCGTTAGAGGAAGCAACTGACTGGTGCATTGCAGCCGATAAAGCCGGAATTGAAACTGTCATGTTGGCTGCACCGACAGCACCCGAGGAACGTCTTCCAAGAATTTTACAACGCTGCAATGGTTTCGTTTATGCGGTTGGTCTGCTTGGAGTAACAGGAGAGCGCGATGAATTGGCAAGCACCGCCACAAAGCTTGCTGCTCGATTGAAGGCGCTGACTGAAGTTCCAGTGCTTATAGGCGTTGGTGTATCGAATGCGGCGCAGGCTGTAGAAGCATCTGTAGTGGCCGACGGAGTAGTTATGGGTGCTTCGGTTATGCGTCGATTGATTGAACACGATGCCGATGCTGTTGGTGAATATATTGCGGAAGTTCGTCAGGCTCTCGATGCCTCTACCGGATTGAAGTAAGTTCGTTCTATGTTGAAGGAAGGTTCTGTCGCTCCGGCAATTGAGTTGCTCGATCAGAATGGGAAGAAACTCTCGCTACAGAAGTATGCAAAACGCAAAGTGCTGGTGTATTTCTACCCAAAGGCCGACACTCCAGGTTGCACACAACAATCGTGTGGACTGCGGGACATTGCAGATCAAATCGGCCGAACCGCAATCATTGGTATCAGCCCCGACTTGCCTGCAAAGCAATTGAAGTTTGATGAAAAATATGAACTCGGCTTTCCGTTGCTTTCGGATTCGGAAAACAAAGTTGCCAAGGCTTACAAAGTGTGGAAAAAGAAGTCAATGTATGGTCGTGAATACATGGGTATCGAACGATCGGCATTTCTGATTGGTACAGATGGCACCATCCTGAAGGCGTGGTACAAGATTTCGCCGAAGGACACACCTGCAAAATTGCTAGAAGCCCTGGGTAAGTAATGACATTCCCAAAGCCAGCAGACTTAATCGCTCATCGCGAGCCATTTATTTTTGTTGATGAAATCACTGAGTTGACTCCCGGTATTTCGGCTTCAACAATTTGGAAGTTGACAGGTAACGAATGGTTCTTCGCAGGACACTTTCCAGGTCGACCAACACTGCCTGGTGTTCTCATGTGCGAGGCCATTGCGCAAACGGGAGCTCTCGCAATTGTGAGTGATCCGAAGTTTGCCGGCAAGCTTCCGCTGTTTGGTGGGCTCGATGGTGCACGGTTTAGGCGACAGGTATTGCCTGGCGACACGCTTGAGATTTCGGCCAATATCGGTCGGATGTCGGCACGTGCTGGCAAGGGCACGGGAGTTGCAAAAGTAAATGGCGAGATCGCATGCGAATGCGAATTGTTATTCGTCGTTGTTGACGCGTGAGTTATTTGTAAGGCGAAATAATCACGGAGCCGTTATGGCCACCGAAACCGAAGTTGTTCGAAATAGTAGGGCCTGGTTCCCAAGGGCGTGCCGACTCGGTGACGACATCGATATTCATGTCTTCGCTGATTGATTGAGTTCCGGCAGTTGGTGGAATCAACTTCTTTTCCATGCTGAGCAGCACAGCTGCAGCTTCAAGGGCGCCTGCTGCACCTAGCGGGTGACCAGTTACGCCTTTGATTGACACGACCGGAACCGTGCCCTTGCCGAATACCGTTTCAATGGCTTGGGCTTCGGCTGCGTCGTTTAACGGAGTGCTCGTGCCATGGGCGTTGATCTGTTTGATGTCACTTGGTTGTAGGCCAGCGTCTTCAAGGGCCAACTGCATGCAACGAGAAGCGCCTACACCGCCAGGCGATGGTGCAGTGATGTGGTGAGCGTCAGCATTGCTAGCAGCTCCAACAATTTCGGCAATGATGGTCGCTCCACGAGCGATAGCCAAGTCCATGCGCTCGAGCACGAACACGGCGGAACCTTCGCCCATGATGAAACCATCGCGCGTTGCATCGAATGGTTTGCTGACCAGCGTGCTGGACAATGCAGTCATATTGCTAAAACCCGCGAGGGCAGTAATGGTGGCCGCACTTTCGGCGCCGCCCGTTACAACCGCATCGCAACGACCCCACGCAATGAGTCGTGCTGCATTGCCAATTGCGTGTGTGGCAGCAGCGCACGCCGTGCAAATGGTTTCGGCAGGACCTTGAAATCCGTAGCGCATGGAAATTGCTGCGCCTGATGCGTTCGACATCATCATGGGAACAAGGAATGGAGAAACGCGACGCTCGCCCTTTTCAACTCGCGTGATCACATTTTCTTCGAGTGTTCGCAGACCGCCAATACCCGTTCCGAAGATCGTTCCGATACGTGTGTGGTCGTAAGGCAATTCGCCAGATTGGGCGAGTGCTTCACCTGCTGCTGCTAACGCAAACTGTTCGCAACGGTCCGACCGGCGTGCATCTTTTGGATTGTCGAAATAGGGAAGTGGATCCCAGTTTTCAATCTCAATCGATTTAGCTCCAGTGAACCCTGGACCAAGCAGTCCTGCCCAAAAGGCTTCTTTGCCGATGCCGCATGGTGCAACCACTCCGTAACCGGTAATGGCTATGCGATGTCCAGCTCCTTGCATGCGCTGCGAGGCTGCCGAGACTTACTTGACTTTTGAAGTGACGAGCGCGAAGGCTTTGCCGACAGTGTCGACGCCTTCAAGATCGGACTCAGGTACTTCGATACCGAATTCTTCTTCAAGTGCCATGACCAACTCGACGAGGTCGAGGCTGTCTGCATCAAGGTCATCGCCGAAACTTGCTTCTGGAGTGATCTTCGAAGCGTCAACTGACAACACGTCTACTGCACACTTGGTGAAACGTACAAACAATTCCTGGCTCATGATTTTCTCCTTGGTTTTCGTTGCGCAAACAGAGTACTACGCGGACAATGGGAAAGGGCTTAATGTCCCATGCCGAGGCCACCATCAACAGGGATTACGGCGCCTGTGATGTAAGCGGCTGCTGGACTTGCAAGAAATGTCACAACGCCTGCGATTTCGTCAACCGTTCCGGTGCGTCCGAGTGGAACGGCAGATGTGAGTTCTTCAAGGCGTTTCTCGCCAAGAGCCGCAGTCATGTCTGTGTCGATTGGCCCAGGTGCAACCACATTGACGGTGATTGAGCGGGATCCCAATTCGCGTGCCAGTGATCGCGCGAGGCCAACTAGTCCAGCCTTGCTTGCTGAGTAGTTCGCCTGTCCTGCCGAACCGAGCAACGCAACAACGCTTGACATCAAAATAATGCGACCCGAACGTGCACGAAGCATTCCCTGAGTTGCGCGTTTGCACACTCGATAGGCAGCAGTGAGGTTTGCGTCGATCACGGATGCAAAATCATCTTCGCCCATGCGCAGAAGTAGTCCGTCTCGTGTTATGCCGGCGTTTGATACGAGCACTTGAACAGGTCCAAACTTCTCTTCGATCGCCTTGAATGCGTTATCGACATCGTCGTTATTCGTCACGTCGCATTTCACTGCAAAGAAATCATCTGGTGGTGGCGAAGAGTTGTAGGTGACTGCAACATGGTCTCCAAGTGCGGCGAAATGACGCGCGCAAGCGAGACCGATTCCACGTGAACCGCCGGTTACTAACACCACACGTGGTGACGCAGAGGCGTTACTCATACTCGAAGTCCCTTTCCGTTCCAGCGCAACACTGCACTTGCGGCTGTCATTCCCGCACCGAAACCGACAACTAACACCAAATCGCCTTCGCGCAAGTTACGCCCACTCATGGCCCCACCGTTTGCGGCATCGAACAATGCAAGAGGGATGCTTGCAGAAGAGGTGTTTCCTGTTTCATGCAAAACCGTGCTCGTGCGATCCATTGGAATGCCAAGCCTGTCGCAGGCCGCGCTAATGATTCGCGTGTTGGCTTGGTGGGGAACGATGAGTGCGATGTCGTCTGCAGTCACTCCGGCAATGTGCATGGACTTTTGTGCTGAATCCACCATGATGCGAACTGCGCGACGAAATACCTCTTTGCCGTCCATGTGAATGTTGCCGCCGATTTCGGCGTACAACAAATCTTCGGCAGATCCATCTGCGTCTAAATCCCAACCGAGCAATTCGCTTGGGCCTGTTGTTGCTTCAATGACTGCAGCGCCAGAACCATCCGCGAACAAAATTGCGGTATTGCGATCGGTCCAGTCGGTAATGCGCGACAGTGTGTCGGTGCCAATGAGAAGAACCTTTTTGGATCCCATTGCGATAAGTCCGTGTGCAACGACAAGGCCATATACGAAACCGGAGCAAGCTGCATTGATGTCAAAAGCTCCGCATGTCAAACCAAGTGAATTTTGCACTGTTGCAGAAGTTGCTGGAACCTGACGGTCAGGGGTTGTGGTGGACAGCACCAAGGCATCGATCTGATCGGCAGAAACTCCAGCCATTTCCAGTGCGATTCGTCCGCTTTCTACGGAAAGTTCAGCGGTACTGCCGCCAATGTGTCGGCGATGGATACCGGTGCGTTCGCGAATCCACTCATCTGATGTATCCATGGTCTTGGACAGGTCATCGTTGGTCACCACTTTTGATGGGAGAGCGGTTCCCCAACCGGTGATAACGCCGCCAATGGCGTGAGTAGGAATTGTTGGCATGCGAAAGAACCTTAGTGAGTTCGCAGCCACGCGATTGGTTGATGTGCGGTGACGCGTTCGCCGTCTACTGCGATGAAGTTTTGCAACATTCCCGCAAATGGAGAACGCACCTCTGACTCGCCGACGTGACCGATAATTTGCCCAACTTCAATATGTGTTTTGTTCGCAATGGATTGGTCTTTCTGAAAAAGACCAGCAACTGGTGAAACCACCATGCGCTCTACGGCGAAGAGATGTTCGCCTTCATGAACAGATCCGGGTGGAAGAGTTGCAGTTGGTTGAAGGGCATCGATCCATTCGATCAATTTGTCAAGGTCGTCTGGAGTCGCAACGCTGATCGATTTCGATCCTTCAATCGTTCGCTTCGCCATACCGGTGAGCACGCCACCAGGTCCAAGTTCGATGAATCCAACTACGCCTGCCTCGGCCATGGTGAGCAGACAATGCTTCCAGCGCACTGGGGATGAAAGTTGAGCGGACAACAGAGTTGACCACTCTTCACCATTGTCATGAGCGCGCGCGTCAACGTTGCTCACAACTGGAACATCGATGTTGCGTGGCTTAGCCAATGCAATTGCTTCTCGCAGACGTTCACGGGCACTTGTCATGTACGGCGTGTGGAATGCACCAGAAACCGGAAGCGCCATCACACGTTTTGCTCCGAGTGTTTTCGCCTGCTCGCTTGCCTTTGCCACGCCTTCAACAGATCCGGCAATAACTATCTGACCAGGAGCATTGAAGTTGGCAACCCACACATCGCTGTCTGCAAGACGGCATGCAGTTTCAACTTCGTCATCGTCAAGTCCGAGAACAGCAGCCATCGTTCCAGGCGACTCAATTCCCGCATCATGCATTGCGTCTGCTCGGGCTACGACTAAGCGGATGCCTTCGTCGAAGCCAAGTGCTCCCGTTGCCGCAAGCGCCGTGTACTCGCCAAGACTGTGTCCTGCGCAGAAACTTGGTTCGATGCCGAGTCGCTCTACGGCATCGAGCACCATGAGCGAAGAAACAAACGTGGTGAGCTGTGCGTTACGCGTGTCCTTCAATTCCTCAGCGTCAGCCTCCAGCAGGAGGCGACCCACGTCACGGCCAGAAATATCGGATGCCTCAGTAACGAGCTCCCAACTGTCATGGCCAACCCAGGGTTGGCCCATACCAGGGCGCTGTGAACCCTGACCTGGAAAGGTGAACGCAAGCATGTCGGGGACAAGCGTAGAACTTCCAAGGGGTCGGTACGCTGTTTCCCACTTCACTCAAGCCCGAGTGGCGGAATGGCAGACGCGACGGACTCAAAATCCGTTATTCGAAAGGGTGTGTGGGTTCAACTCCCACCTCGGGCACCAACATGGACACTCCTACACTCGCTGATGTGAACATTCGCGGAGTTGCCCAAAGACTCATCGAAAAGCGGCTTCGCCGAAATTCTGAGAACTTGAAGCAACTACAGATTGAACTGACGTTGCTCGACGAGCAACTCGCTGCCTTGAGCGATGATGCAAGCGAAAAGGAAATGCGCAGCTTGGTGTCGGAAACGCCTCTTGCTCTGCACGAATTTCGAGATGCGCAAAAACATGTAGATGCCTTGCAAGAGCAACGACATCATCTGGTGCAAGCAATAGCTATACAGAAGCAAAGTCAAGATGACCTGTTGGACAAATTGGGAGACAGGTAATGACTAACCCAATTCGAATTGTCGTCGCTGAAGATGAAGCCATTATTCGTTTAGATCTTGTAGAGACGTTGCAAGAAGAGGGCTACCTGGTTGTCGCAGACACGGGACGTGGAGACACAGCAATTGAGTTAGTTCGTGAACACAAACCTGATGTCGCAATTTTTGATATCAAAATGCCAGGACTTGATGGTCTTGCTGCAGCTCGCGTGGTTTCTGATGAAAAGATTTGTCCTGTAGTGATGCTGACAGCATTTAGCCAGCGCGAAGTTATTGAGCAAGCACGCGATGCTGGGGCATTGGCCTATCTGGTCAAGCCGTTCCAGAAAACTGATTTGGTTCCTGCCATCGAACTAGCAATCGGACGGTTTACCGAAATGAAGTTGCTCAGCGGTGAACGCGATGCGCTCGATGAGCAACTGCAACTTCGCAAAGTGCTGGACCGCGCAAAGGGAGTGCTCATCGATTCGTTCTCCATGACTGAGCAGGCAGCCTTTGATTTCATTCAAAAAGGAGCCATGTCAACGCGCTCCAGAATGAAAGATGTCGCTCAACGAGTGATTGACGGCGATCTCACACCCAATTCGTGATATTCATAACGCTATGAAATTGATGGCGCTCGATGGCAACTCGTTGGCATATCGCGCGTTCTTCGCCTTGCCAACGGACATGGCTACGGCAAGTGGCCAAGTAACGAATTCGGTGTACGGCTTCTGCACCATGTTGAACACCTTGGTGAAGGACCATAAACCAGACGGCGTCATCGTGGTGTTCGATAGGCGAGAGAAGACGTTCAGGCATGAGGCTGTGCCGGAATATAAGGCGCAACGTGAGCAGCAGCCAGACATTTTGTATCAGCAGCTCGACATCATCAAAGAACTACTGGTGTCGTTCGGAATTCCTGTCATCGACGCAGCTGGCTTTGAAGGCGACGATCTGATTGCAACCATCGCTACCAAGGCGGAAGAGCAAGGCGCGGAGTTGATTGTGGTTACGGGAGATCGAGACAGTTATCAACTGGTGAAAGACCCACTCATTCGTGTTCTGTATAACAAGCGAGGTGTCAGCGACTATGCGTTGTATGACGAGGCGGGAATTTTTGAACGCACAGGCGTGACCCCAAGTCAGTATCCCGACTATGCAGCATTACGTGGCGATCCAAGTGACAACTTGGAAGGTGTGCCCGGAGTTGGAGAGAAGACTGCGGCAAAGCTCATCAATCAATACGGATCACTCGATTCAATATTCGATGCTGCAGATGCGCAAACGCCGAAGTTGAAGGAATCGCTACATGCAAGTCGTGAGCGAGTAACGCGAAATGCGAAAATCATGATTCTGAGGCGCGATGCACCTCTCGGAATCAATGTGTTGGAGTCTGCGCCAAAACCAAACGTTGCAGCGTTGCAGAAATGGTTTGAGACGTTGGAATTCAAATCGATGCTTACCCGAACCAAGGACGCATTCTCGCGATTCATTTCGGAAGGGCCTGAGCAAGCAATTGATCAGCTGGTTGAACAAACCTCTGCTGCTATCGAAGTTGCGACAACGTTTGCGAAGAACTCGGCTGAAGCGATTTCTGCGCTGGATACTGCCGATGGCGACTACGGCATTGTTCTTGCTGCTGGTTGGCTGAATGAAGACCAGCGTGCACTTGATGGCATTGCCGTAGTGGTTGACCAAATTCAAAATGAAGTTATGTGGATTCCAGCGCTCATTGCCGAGGATAAAGCCGTGCTGACCCGATTCTCCAAGACTGCTTGTATTTCGGGTCACCATGTAAAGCCAATGTTGCGTTGGTTTCTGGATCGCAATGTCGACATTCCAAAGATTGGCTTTGACACAGCGATTGCCGCCTACTTGCTTGAACCGGCGCAATCGAAATTGGAAGCGCACGAAGTGCTAGCTCGGTACACCGATGATCGCATTGGTGCACGTTTAGATAACTCGACTGACGATGGTCAGTTGAGCTTCGATGCCCAGGTTTCCAATGCTTCAGCAGATGCATCAAACATCGCTGTAGCGGTGGCGCGCGTGATAACTGCACTTGCTAAAGAAATTGGGGCGCAAGGTGTTGGTGAATTGTTCAACGACGTAGAGCTTCCGCTTATTCGAGTACTGGCAAAGATGGAGCACGTTGGAGTACTCGTAGACAAGAAGCAGCTGACCTCAATTAACGAGCATCTGGTGCGAGAAACGAAACGATTGACGGTGGTTTTGCACGAATTGGCTGGAAAATCCTTCAATCTCAATTCGCCTACGCAGCTTCGCCAGATCTTGTACGAGGATAAGAAGCTCTCTCCAGGCAAGAAGACAAAAACTGGTTTCAGCACCGATGCTGCGACGCTGGAAAAAATTAGAGATCAGTGGCCTGAATTTATAGATCAACTGTTGGAATACAGAGAATTTGAGAAACTGCGCGGAACTTACGGCCAAGGGTTGCTAGATGCCGTTCAAGCAGATGGTCGCATTCATGCAACGTTCAATCAAACCGTTGCTCGCACGGGAAGGTTAAGTAGCGACGCTCCTAACCTGCACAACATTCCCATTCGGTCTGAAGAAGGAAAGGTTTTCCGCACAGCATTCGTGCCGCGCGAAGGTTGTGTATTCATGGTTGCGGACTACAACCAAATTGAACTTCGTTGCATTGCCCACCTAGCCGACGATCCAGGACTCATCGATGCGTTTACACGCGGAATAGATATTCACAGCGCTACAGCGGCTCGGGTATTTGGTGTTGATGCCTCGGAAGTCACTTCTGACATGCGCTCGCAAGCGAAGATGATTTCGTACGGTCTTGCATACGGAATGGAAGCTTTCGGTCTGAGTCAGCGGCTTGGAGTTGGAGTTGGCGAAGCGAGTGAAATTCTTGATGCATATTTCGCAGCTTTCCCAAATGTGAAGCAGTACATGGACGACACCATTCAGGAAGCCCGCGCCAAGGGATACACCGAAACGCTGTTTGGTCGCCGTCGACAAATTCCAGAACTGAATAATCCGAACTTTCGTATCCGTCAAGCAGGTGAGCGCCAAGCAATGAACGCTGGAATTCAGGGACTCGCTGCAGATATTTTCAAGATTGCACTCGTTCGTATTGACGCAGCAATTGCAAAAGCGAAATTGCAGAGCGCGGTCATTCTGCAAGTGCACGACGAAGTAATTGTGGAGTGTCAAGTAGCGGAGCGTGAAAAAGTGAACGAGATCGTGCTTCACGAGATGAAGAATGCTGCAGCATTAAAAGTTCCACTTGAAGTGAACGCTGCTTGGGGAGATAGCTGGGCGTCGGCTAAGGCGTAACGACATGACTGGTCGCGAACATTGGTTTGAAGATTTAGCCAGTCACATGAAGGCCGCATATTTGAGGTATTCCTTTACCAAGGGAACTGTGCAGGAAGTTGACTTCATTCTTGAAGCAACTGGTGCGGCAATTGGAAGTTCATTTATTGATGTTGGTTGCGGACCAGGGCGTCACAGCCTCGAACTTGCGCGCAGAGGAATGCAGGTTCGAGGAATCGACGTAAGTCAAGACTTCATCGACATCGCAAGTCGTCTTGCCTCAGAGGAATTACTGACTAGCGCGAAATTTGTGCGGCTAGATGCGCGTGCACTTCAGGATGAGACTTCACTTCATTCACAATTCGATTTCGCAATTTGCTTGTGTCAGGGCGCCTTTGGTTTGATGGTCGACGATCGGCAAGATGTCGACATTTTGACTGGAATTCGAAAGTGCCTGAAACCCAGCGGTGTCATTGTGTTGTCGGCCTTCAATGCGTACTTTTCGGTTAAACATCATGATGGTGCAGATTTTGATGCCCTCAGTGGAGTCAGTCACGAAACGACTGAAATTCGTAATGACCAAGGTGAAGTCAAAAGCGTTGATTTGTGGACGGGTTGCTATACGCCAAGGGAATTACGTCTGGTGTTCGACCTGGCCGGGTTCAACATGTTGAGTATCTCCAGTGTTGAGCCAGGGCAGTATTCCTCTGCGGAATGCAGCACCGAATTGCCTGAATTCCTGGTCATCGCCAAGTCCAGGTAGGGCAGTCGCTGATAGCGTGATTCCCCTGTCCTACCGCCGGTAGGGCCTCTCGCAAGAGGGACCATCTCTCCTATCCACCGAAAGTACGTACCAATGTCTGATCTACAAACCATGCAATCCCCACCAATGGGAACCTTCGACTCAGAAGGAAATTACACACCGCGCCAAATTACTGAGCGTGATCTTTCGCAGTCATTTGCTGACGCGATTAGCGGAACTCTTGTTGAACTCAAAGACGGACAACTTGTTACAGGAACTGTTGTACGCATCACCCGTGACGAAGTACTTGTCGAAATCGGTTACAAAACCGAAGGCGTCATCCTTGCTCGCGAATTGTCAATTCGTAACGACATTGATCCAAACGAGATTGTGAAGTTGGGCGAGAAGATCGAAACACTCGTTCTTACCCTTGAAGACAAAGAAGGCCGTTTGTTGCTTTCGAAGAAGCGTGCGCAATACGAGCGCGCTTGGGGCGACATCGAAAAAGTTAAGGCAGCCGATGGAACCGTTGAAGGTTTGGTCATCGAAGTTGTTAAGGGTGGACTCATCGTGGACATCGGTCTTCGCGGATTCCTTCCTGCATCACTTGTTGAATTGCGTCGCGTACGTGACTTGGCTCCGTACATCGGTCAGCGAATCACTGCAAAGATTCTTGAACTCGACCGCAATCGCAACAACGTTGTGCTTTCACGTCGTACATTGCTCGAGCAGAATCAGCGTGGAGCTCGTGACGAGTTCTTGACCCATCTCAAGGTTGGCGAAGTGCGTACAGGTCGCATTTCGAGTGTTGTTGCATTCGGCGCATTCGTCGACTTGGGCGGCATGGATGGACTCATCCACGTTTCCGAGTTGTCATGGAAGCATGTTGACAACCCAACAGCAGTGGTCAACATTGGCGACGAAGTAACGGTAAAAGTTCTTGAAGTTGACATGGACCGCGAGCGCATCAGCCTTTCATTGAAGGCAACTCAGCAAGATCCTTGGCAAGAATTTGCTAACGGTCACCAGGTTGGTCAATTGGTCTACGGCCGTGTTACCAAGTTGGTTCCATTTGGTGGATTCGTGCAGGTTGGAGACGGAATTGAAGGCCTCGTGCACATTTCCGAAATGTCAGCACACCATGTTGAAGCACCAGAGCAAGTTGTAACACCGGGCGAAGAGTTGTGGGTCAAGATCATCGATCTCGATCTCGCACGTCGTCGCATCAGCTTGTCAATTAAGCAGGCTGCTGAAGGTGGAGAACTCGCCGAGGAATACCGCGGTCAGTTCCAAGTTGATGATCAGGGCAACTGGGTTGGCGGCGACGACAGCGCTCGCGAAGCAGCGTGGTCAGAGTATTTCGACACCGCAGCAACAACTGAGGCTCCAGCCGACGCTGCAGCAGAAGTTCCTGCCGCGGCTCCAGAAGCTCCAAGCGCATAGTTTTCTGTAGTTGCGCTCGTCAGGGGGCGAGCGCAACTCAGAGGTTCATTGGAGACATATGAAATTGATTGGGCTAACAGGCGCAATTGGATCGGGTAAGTCTTCGGTGTCTGCGTTGTTCGCGCGCAAAGGTGCAGTCATTATTGATGGCGATGGCATTGCAAAGCAGCTGCAACAAAAGGGATCGGCCACCTTGCAGAAGATGGTTGACGAATTTGGTGACATCTTGCTGGAATCCGGTGAACTCGATCGAGCCAAGGTTGCGCAATTGGTATTTGGCGATGCTGAAATGTTGAAGCGACTGAATGCAATTATGCACCCCGCGATTGGAGAAGAGATTCTTCGGCAGATCGAAGAGAACATGGCCACAGAAAATGTCGTGGTGTTGGACATGCCGCTTCTCGTTGAAAACCCTCGTGAAGGAATGTCTGGACTGGTTGTTGTCGACGTCGACCCAGAAGTAGCGATCTCACGGCTTGTTCAATTCCGCAACATGAATGAAGACGATGCGCGACGGCGAATGGCAAGTCAGGCAAGCCGCGAAGACCGATTGAAAGTTGCTGATCGCGTTATCGATAACAGTGGCAGCCCTGATGCACTTAGCCCACAAGTAGAAGATGTGTGGGATTGGTTTGCAACCTTGCCGAATGCACAAGCAGGCGCAGGCTCGCTTGCACAAAAGAGTAAATAGTGACCGTTGACAATCAGCGCTTTCAGGTTGTATCTGATTATCAACCGGCAGGTGACCAACCCAAAGCAATCGCTCAGTTGTCGGCGGGTATCGAACGTGGAGACAGGTTTCAAACCCTGCTTGGCATTACCGGGTCTGGAAAATCGGCAACCGTTGCGTGGACTATTGAACAGGTGCAAAGGCCGACACTGATTCTTGCTCCGAACAAGAGCCTTGCCGCGCAGTTAGCGCAAGAAATGAAAGAGTTCTTCCCAAAGAACCGCGTTGAGTATTTCGTTAGCTATTACGACTATTACCAACCTGAGGCGTACATCGCTTCTAGCGACACCTTTATTGAAAAGGATTCTTCGGTCAACGACGAAATTGATCGTCTGCGACATTCGGCAACTGCAGCGTTGCTCACACGACGCGACACCATTGTTGTTGCATCAGTGAGTTGCATCTACGGAATGGGAAACCCGGAGGAATACCGCGGCAACCTTTTGGAGTTACATGTTGGTGTTGATTACGACCAAAGAAGTTTGCTGCGTCGACTTGTAGATCTGCAATACGATCGCAATGACATGACGCTCGGTCGTGGAAACTTCCGCGTTCGTGGAGACACCATTGAAGTGCAGCCGGCTTATGACGAAACCGTTACTCGTATCGAGATGTTTGGTGACACCGTTGAAAGAATCACCATCGTTGACGCGCTAACCGGTGAAACAGTGAACGACATGAGCGAGGTCTTGATCTTTCCTGCTACTCACTATGTTGCTGGAGATGAGCGCATGCGCAAAGCTGTAGTTGGAATTGAACACGAGTTGCAAGTTCGTCTTAAGCAGTTTGAAACAGAAGGAAAATTGCTAGAGGCTCAGCGTCTAAGAATGCGCACGCAATACGACTTAGAGATGATTGCGGAAGTCGGTTTCTGTAACGGTATTGAGAACTACTCCATGCATATTGACGGTCGTTCTCCTGGCGAACCGCCGTTTACCTTGCTTGACTATTTCCCCGACGACTATTTGCTGGTTGTCGATGAAAGCCACGTGACTATTCCACAGTTGCACGGCCAGTTCGCTGGTGATCGAAGTCGCAAGGCAACGCTTATTGAACACGGATTCCGTTTGCCTTCTGCCGCCGATAACCGTCCGTTGCAATTTGAAGAAGCGATGCAAAGGATTAATCAATGCATCTTTCTTTCAGCAACGCCAGCAAAGTTTGAGATTGCAACGAGCCATCAAGTTGTAGAGCAGATCGTTAGGCCAACGGGACTGGTTGATCCTGAAGTAATTGTGAGGCCTACAAAGGGTCAAATTGATGACATCATCGAGATGGTTAACGGCAGGGTGGAAGTTGGCGATCGAGTGCTGATTACAACTTTGACCAAGAAGATGGCCGAAGACTTAAGCGAATATTTGCTCGAACAGGGATTGAAAGTTCGCTATTTGCATTCAAACATCGACACGATTCAAAGAATTGAAATTCTTCGCGCGCTGCGACTTGGCGAGTTTGACGTCCTCGTAGGAATCAACTTGCTCCGTGAAGGCCTTGACCTTCCCGAAGTATCGCTGGTGGCAATTTTGGATGCAGACAAAGAAGGGTTTCTGCGTAGCGAAACTTCACTCATTCAGATGATTGGACGTGCCGCTCGAAACGTAAATGGTCAGGTGGTGATGTATGCCGATAAGCGCACACCTTCTATGGATCGAGCCATAGGAGAAACCCAGCGCCGTCGCGAAAGGCAAATCGCATACAACAAAGAACATGGCATCAATCCGCAGACGATTCGTAAAGCAGTTGGAGATATTTTGTCGGTGCTCCGACCTTCTGAAGGTTCGTTGTCGACGGCTAAGAGCGGACGACGTGACCGCGAACGCGAAAAGGTCGTGAATGAATTGCGCTCGTTGCCGCAGCAGGAACTTGGTCGACTCATCCAGACTCTTGAGGAAGAAATGAATCTGGCGGCTTCAGAATTGAAATTCGAATATGCGGCGCGTTTGCGGGACGAAATGAAGGATTTACGACGTGAACTACGCGACGCGAAGTAGCCAGTAAGTAGTCTGCTTGCCATGCCTCCAGCGAAAAAGAAGCCTGCGTATTCAGCTGGTGTTATTTCTGTCCGTGGCGCTCGCGAACACAACCTAAAGAACATCAACGTTGAAGTTCCGCGCGACAAACTCATTGCGCTTACAGGACTCTCGGGCAGCGGAAAGAGCAGCCTGGCATTCGACACCATCTATGCAGAGGGGCAACGCAGATACGTCGAGTCGCTCAGTGCCTATGCGCGTCAATTTCTTGGCCAAATGGATAAACCCGACGTTGATGTGATTGAGGGTTTGTCGCCGGCTATTTCCATCGATCAAAAGACAGCGTCGAAAAATCCACGTTCAACCGTTGGAACTATCACCGAGATCTATGACTACTTGCGATTGTTGTGGGCTCGAATTGGTATCCAACATTGCCCGAAGGATGGCATTGCGCTGCAGCGCCAAACTCCTCAACAAATTGTGGACAGAATTTTGGAGTTGCCGACTGGAACACGATTCCAGGTGTTGGCTCCAGTTGTTCGTGGCCGCAAAGGCGAGTACGAGAACTTGCTCGGTGAACTCCTTGCGCAGGGCTACACCCGTGCTCGAATCGATGAGCAAGTTGTCGATATCTCTGAGTTTTTGAAAAAGGGTGACAAACTCGCGCGCTACGAAAACCACAGCATCGACATTGTCGTTGACCGCCTCGTTCAGAAAGCTGGCATCAATCGACGATTGACTGACAGCCTCGAAACCGCTCTAAAGCTTGCCGATGGTGTTGCGGGCATCGAAATCATGAGCGGAAAGACTGATGAGCAAGGTGAAGTCATCACGTTTAGCCAGCACATGGCATGCCCGAAGTGCAGTGCAAGTTTTGACGAACTTGCACCCCGAAACTTTTCGTTTAACTCACCGTTTGGTGCTTGTGAAACCTGCTTGGGGTTGGGAACTCGTTACGAAGTTGAAGAGGAACTAGTAGTTCCGGACCCGGAGCTGTCCATTCTGCAAGGAGCGATAGCTCCGTGGCGTTCAGCCCATACGCAGTACTTCCAGCGAATGCTCGAAGCTGTTGCTGAAGAACACTCGATCCCACTGAACGTGAAATGGGAAAAGCTTTCCGACAAGAACAAGAACATCATCATGCACGGAGCTGGCGAAGCATTGATGGTGAAGTACAAGAATCGATACGGTCGATCGCGCGAATACAGCACTTCGTATGAAGGTGTAGTCCCATGGATTAAACGGCGACATGAAAGCGCTGAAGGTGAATATTCGCGTGAGCAGTTTGAGAGTTACATGCGCGAGGTTCCATGCAAGGCATGCAAAGGGCAGCGTCTGAAGCCTGCTTCACTCGCCGTAAAAGTCAACGGAAAGAGCCTGAGCGAGATATGTGATTTGTCAATTGGCAAGTCGGCAGAATTCCTTAAAACTTTGAAGCTCGGCGATCGCGACAAGATGATTGCGGAACGCGTAACAAAAGAAATCAATGCCCGACTTGGATTCTTACTCTCCGTAGGCCTTGATTACCTCACGTTGTCTCGCGCCGCTGCAACGTTGGCTGGTGGCGAAGCTCAGCGAATTCGTTTGGCGAGTCAAATTGGTTCAGGGCTTGTGGGAACTCTGTACGTTCTTGACGAACCGAGTATTGGTTTGCACCAGCGCGATAATCATCGCTTAATCGAAACACTGATTCGTCTGCGTGATCTGGGAAACACGGTGATGGTCGTGGAACACGATGAAGACACCATTCGCGCCGCCGACTGGATCGTAGACATTGGACCTGGAGCGGGTGAACACGGTGGCGAGGTGGTGTACAGCGGGGAAGTAGCCGGTATCGAAAAGGTGGCTAAGTCGATCACTGGTCAATATTTGAGTGGTAAACGGTTTGTTCCAGTACCTGCGCAACGACGAGCGCCTCAAAAAGGTTGGCTCACCATTCGTGGTGCACGGGAGCACAACTTGCAAAACCTCACCGCGAAGATTCCTTTGGGATTATTCGTTGCGGTAACCGGTGTTTCGGGCAGCGGAAAGAGCACGTTAATTCGCGACATCTTGTTGCCGTCGCTGATGCAGAAGATCTATAAATCCAAAGATGCTCCAGGTAAGCACACGGCTGTTGACGGGGTGCAACACCTAGACAAAGTCATCGACATGGACCAATCACCGATTGGTCGAACTCCGCGTTCAAACCCAGCCACGTACACCGGAGTGTTTGACGACATTCGCAAACTATTCGCTGGAACACCAGAAGCAAAGGTTCGCGGGTATCAACCTGGACGTTTCAGTTTCAACGTTCCAGGTGGAAGATGTGAAGCGTGTTCGGGCGACGGCACCATCAAGATCGAAATGGTGTTTTTGCCAGATGTGTACGTGCCATGCGATGTGTGCAAGGGCGAGCGGTACAACCGCGACACTCTCGACATCTTGTTCAAGGGAAAAAACATTTCCCAAATTCTCGATATGCCAATTTCGGAAGCGGTTGATTTCTTTTCAAACCAACCTCGTATTGGTCGACACATGCAGACACTGTTGGACGTTGGTTTGGGATATGTGCGTCTGGGTCAATCAGCTCCAACGCTTTCGGGAGGCGAAGCACAGCGAGTGAAGCTCGCAGCCGAACTAGCAAAGCGCAGCACCGGTAAAACGATTTACCTCCTAGATGAACCGACGACTGGTTTGCACTTTGAGGATGTTCGACGATTGCTTACCGTTCTTGCTCGACTCGTTGAAACTGGAAACACGGTTTTGGTTATTGAGCACAATTTGGATGTCATCAAGACTGCTGACTGGATTATTGATATGGGCCCAGAAGGTGGTGACGGCGGAGGACGAATCATTGCTGAGGGAACTCCGGAAGAAGTTGCAAAAGTAAAGGGCAGCTACACCGGCAAATTCCTTGGTCCGCTGTTGAAAAAGAAGCCGTAGGCAGTGCAACGGCCGTCGATACCCATCCCCGATACGCCGGGTTCGTATCAATTCAAGGACGAACAAGGCGGCGTTATCTATGTTGGCAAAGCAGTAAACCTTCGATCTCGCGTTGGTAGTTATTTCGCCGATCCTCACACGCTCCATCCGCGCACAGCAAAGATGATGTCAGTTGCCACAAGTGTGGAGTGGATTGAGGTACGCAATGAAGTCGAAGCTCTGATTCTTGAATACAACCTGATTAAGGAGCACCGACCGCGGTTCAATATTCGCCTGCGCGATGATAAGAGCTACCCATTCCTTGCAATCACCCTTGATGAAGAGTGGCCACGAGCAATGGTGATGCGTGGCAGACGACGAAAGGGTACGAAGTACTTCGGACCGTATGTCAATGCCTGGGTCATACGAGACACGCTGGAACTCGTGTTGCGAACATTCCCCGTTCGCACATGTTCTAACGGGGTATTCAAGCAACACAATCGTCTCGGTCGACCGTGTTTGCTGTTCCATATTGAAAAGTGCAGCGGCCCATGTGTTGGCAATGTTGAAGCCCAGCAATATTCAAAATATGTGCACGACCTTCAGCGGTTTTTGAACGGCGATTCAGACGAAATCGTGAACA
>CANIHL010000004.1 GCA_947467375.1 Acidimicrobiaceae bacterium
GGCTCTGGTGGGGGCGGAGATCCATTCGGTGGGTCAGGCGGCTTTGGCGACATATTTGAAGCATTCTTTGGCGGAGCATCACCATTTGGTGGCGGTCAACGCGGACCTAGTGGACCACCACGTGGTCAAGACATCGAAACAGTTGCAGATATCGCATTTGAAGAAGCAGTGTTCGGGTGTCAGACAACAGTGAAGGTACGCACTGCAGTTCGCTGCGATGACTGTGAGGGTTCAGGCGCAAAAGCCGGAACATCGCCAACAACGTGTAGTGAATGTAATGGTGCAGGCCAAGTGCGACGAGTTCGTCAAAGCATGCTCGGCCAAATGGTCACAGCGCAGGCGTGTCACCGATGCAGTGGAACTGGTCAAAGCGTTGCTTCGCCATGTGCTCCATGTAAGGGTGAAGGTCGCGTCATCAAAGAAGTTTCGTACCCAATTGAAGTTCCTGCAGGAATCGACACTGGTCAAACACTGCGATTGACGGGCAAAGGCGCCGTAGGGCAACGGGGTGGAAGTGCAGGCGACCTGTTTGTGCACATGCGCGTTGCTGACCACGACATGTATCAACGCGAAGACGACGATTTGGTAACCAACATAGAAGTCTCCATTGCGCAAGCAGCACTTGGGTCAACAATTCAATTGCCAACACTTGATGGCGATGAAGTGTTGGATGTTCCTTCAGGTACGCAGCATGGACGCGAGTTTGTGTTGAAAGGACGTGGCGTGCCTCGGCTGTCACAAGGCGGGCGCTCGCGAGGACGTGGCGACTTGCGTGCACGAATCGTTGTTGCTGTGCCCACAAAACTCAGCGATGCGGAACGTGATTTGTTGCGTAAGTTTGCAGAGAGCCGCGGAGAGCAGGTTGCCGCTCATGAAGGCGGACTCAAGTCAAAGATAAAGTCAGCATTTTCATGATTGACATGTTGCGCAAATCTGCCGCACATGTGTTTATTAGCTCGTTGGCATCTCCTGAACTCGAAAAGGAAGATGCGCATCATTTATTAAAAGTTCTGCGTGTCACCGAGAACGACATTGTGACTGTCAGCGACGGTCGAGGCAGTTGGATTACGGCAAAGTTGGATAAGCAGGGGGAACTTCACCCACTGAGTGAGATATTTGAAACGGATCCTCGGAAGCACATGCTCTCTGTTGCTTTCGCACCCGTGAAGGGTGAAAAGCCGGAAGTGATTGTGCAGAAACTCACTGAGTTGGGAATTGATGAAATCATTCCTCTCGCGCCTACGCGCCGATCAGTAGTGAAGTGGGACGACGCACGTGCCGCAAAGAACGAAGAGCGTCTGCGCAAAATTGCTCGCGAGGCAGCCATGCAAAGTCGCAGGACATGGCTTCCGTCGATTCGCTCAATTACTGCATTGGCTGATGTTTTGGCCATGCCTGGTTGCGCAATTGCCGAACCGGGCGGAGTTGAAATCTCGCGGGAACATCACATTGTGGTCATTGGGCCAGAAGGTGGTTTTGCGCCAGACGAACTCACCATTCAGGTGCCAACAGTTTCGCTTGGGGAATCCATCTTGCGAGCAGAAACTGCTGCAATAGTTGCTGGTGCGCTCATGATGAGGGCCGGCAGGGAGTCGCAATGAGTACATCGAAAAATGATTCACTCGATGAACTCAGCTATGCGCGTTTAGTCGGCGAACGACTTCGTCAAATTCGCCAGCAGAAGAAGTTGTCCCTCAGCGAAGTTGAAAGCGCAACCAATCAAGAGTTCAAAGCTTCGGTGATGGGCGCCTATGAGCGTGGTGAACGAATGATTTCGGTGCCGCGTCTGGAGCGCCTTGCCAACTTTTATGGCGTAACGGTTGATCAGTTGCTTCCACGAGACAAGCAACGCGAGGGGGACACCCAAAGCCAAAGTGCTGCACCGACAAAGTTGCGCATTGACGTGGCGAAGCTTTCGTTGCGCGATGGCAAGGAATTCAAGATGCTGGAACGCCTGTTACGCATGATTCAGGTACAGCGACAGGACTTTAATGGCAAAGTGATTACCGTTCGCGCTCACGACACCAGAGCGATTGCGGTCATGTTGGATGTTGCGGTAGACGATGTTGGCGCAAAGCTTGCCGAACTCGATCTGCTCTTCGTGCCGCCTACGGCGTAACTGTTGATGAATAAAGCAGCCGGTCTCCACGGCGTATATGTGCACATTCCATTTTGTGCCAAGCGCTGCGACTATTGCGCATTTGCCACCTTCACAGACAGGCATCATTTACAAGGCGAATATGTACAGGCATTGCGCAAACACATTCGCACGCTTGTTGCAGAAGGCATGCCTGCAGCGACAAGTGTGTTCGTCGGTGGGGGAACTCCAACCATGCTTCCAGCCGAAGAGTTGTTGAGTGTGCTTGCAGAAATTCCGTTGGCTTTGCGCGCAGAAGTAACGGTTGAATGCAACCCAGATGACATCACGCTCGAGATGATGCAGCAGTACTTGCGTGGCGGTGTGAATCGCGTGAGTATCGGGGTGCAGTCAACCGTTGACCATGTGTTGCAGTCTCTGGGTCGCACGCACAACCCAGAGAATGTGCAACGCGCAGTTGCTCACGTGAAGCAGGCCGGATTCTCTACGTTTAATCTCGACATCATGTATGGCGCGGCAGGTGAGTCGCTTGCTGATTGGCAGAAGACTGTTGCCGACGTTGTTGCACTAGAACCACCCCATGTGTCCGCCTACGGACTCACTATCGAGGCGAATACTCCACTTGCGTCACAACCAGAGCGGCACCCCGATGATGATGATCAGGCCGACAAATATGAGTGGGTTGATCAACGCTTCGTCGAAGCCGGCATGTTGAACTACGAAATTTCCAACTGGTCGCTACCTGGGCATGAGTGTGCGCATAACTATTTGTATTGGATGCAGGGCAACTACGACGGCATTGGCTGTGCTGCGCATGCGCACAAAGACGGAACGCGGTGGTGGAACGTGCGTACGCCAGATCGATACATCGAAATGATTAATGCTGGCGAAGACCCCATTTCATCAAGCGAAGTGCTCGATGCAGAAACGAAATTGCTGGAAGAAATGCAGTTGCTCATTCGCACGCGTGATGGCGTGCCCACATCGGCTTTTTCCCCCGATGATCGATCGCTGCTTGAGGGCTTAATTGAATTACACGATGACAGATATATATTGACTCGGGCGGGTCGGTTAATGGCGAATGAAGTAAGTATCCGACTGCGTGGTGTGCAAACGAGCCAGTAGTATGTGGGCAGTAAGGGCGCGTAGCTCAGTTGGTTAGAGCACTACCTCGACATGGTAGGGGTCCCGGGTTCGAGTCCCGTCGCGCCCACTATTAATTTGGTTGCGAATTGCGCGTAACCACTTCTTCTGACTCACGCGCAGCTGCTTTGAATATTCCCTTGCTCATAAGCGAAGTTTCTGCTCGACGTCGCTTGTCGTAAATTGCAGCCCGGTCTGCATGAATTGCACCGTCTTCTGGTTCTGCCCAGCCCGCAAGGTCGGCCAAATGACATGCAAGACGTAGGTCGTTGTCGACAACAGCAAGCGCTCGTTTCATAAGCACATGTGCGCCACCTGCAAGTGCTGCAAGTTCTTGCGCCACCACTGCATCTGGTGCTGGCTTCAAGCGCGACGCGGCTCCGTCCCACCATCCTCCGTACAGACGCCAAATATTGCGCACCACAAATTCTGGTTCATCGTAAAACGGCCGCATGTATGGCTTGTCGAGAACATGCTGCGGAACCTTGACCGTGTGAATAATTGCGTCAAGCGTTTCTCCAGCGTTCATCATGTCAATCACTTGCATCACGAGCGACTCAAGAGAAGTAGCAATGTCATCAAGCACCATGGCAATTCGCTCTTTGCCTTCAATTGGGAGTCCGTGGGCGGGGAGCAGTAACTCTGGGCCTTGAGCAATCATGCGACGCAGCGCTTGAGCCCACTCCAACGCGTAGCGCTGTACTTTTTGTGGGTTGCCAGCATTTGGGTAATTCCAAATCACGAAGTCGCCGGTGAAGATCCATTTCTTTTCTGGAATCCAACCCCATAGGTGGTCGTCGGTTTCGCCGCGTGCGTGATGGAATTCCACCTGTGTGCCACCAGCGTTGATGGTGAGTTGCTCGCGGAACGATTCGTCTGTTCGCATGGTGGCTCGCGGCAAGAACCGTTGCAGGTTTTCGCCAATGTTGAGGCCCATTTCCGAACGAGTTCCTCCAAATTGGCGCTGATTGATTGCAACGTTCCAACCGTTCGTGGTGTTGTAGCGGTCAATTCGTACATCTACATTTTCATGTCCGATGACGTG
Source organism: Acidimicrobiaceae bacterium (assembly GCA_947467375.1). GTDB lineage: Bacteria > Actinomycetota > Acidimicrobiia > Acidimicrobiales > Ilumatobacteraceae > UBA3006. The sequence goes on from CANIHL010000004.1 coordinate 4,287, forward strand.
CGGTTTTGGCGCACCAGTTTTCTCCGCGTCTTTAGCGAAAGCAAAGCTTCCACCCACGTGGTCAGCGTGACCATGGGTGTAGATCAGGTGGCTAATCGGGGATTTTTTCCAGGTTCGAATGGAGTCAACAACTGCAATACCGCTACCTGCGCCAGATGCGTCGAAGCACATCAATCCGTCACCTGTGTCCCACACCACGCTGTGGCTGAAGCTTTCAACGATGGCCAAATTGTCTGCCAATTCGGTGATGTCGTTGGTGACCCGATTGAGCGGTTGGTCAACAACTCCAGAATCAATGACTTTGGTGGAAAGTTCAATTGGGTGCATGACTGCACCTTATTCCAAAGAAGTACCTATTTTTTGGCTGAAGGTTCTTTCGGAAGCCCAAGTACGCGTTCGCCGAGAATATTGCGCATCACATTTGAGGTGCCACCCATGATGGTGTAGCCCGATGCATAAGCGAGGCCCTGGGTCACTTCGTCCCACAACATTGCCTCTGCGCCAAACACCGAAAAAACGAAGTTGGCAATTTTGGTTTCCAGTTCGGTGCAGAAACATTTTGTTGCAGCAGAGAAACCAGCTGGTGCTTGCTTCAGTACTTCGCGAATCACCAAAATGCGCCCGACGCGGTATCCAATTTCAATATCGGCAATTTCTTGACGCACACGTGCGTCGGTGGTGTCTGCTTTCTTCAGGGCCATGTCATACAACGCCCTGTTCGAAACCAGGCGGTCGATGCCTCCGCGTTCGTGCTCCAGCTGGCGCATGGTTTGCGCAAATGCACCACCTTGTTGGCCAACGAGATTGTCTTTTGGAACGCGAACATCGGTGTAGAACACTTCGCAAAAGTGACGGTTAGTCGTCATGTCTTGAATTGGGCGAACATCAATGCCGAGCGTATTCATGGGCACGATAATTTCGCTGATACCAGCATGTGGCGGGCCATCATTGCTGGTTCTGCAGATGAGATAGCAGTAGTCGGCGACTTCGCCAAAACTGGTCCAGATCTTCTGGCCATTAATGACCCATTCATCTCCGTCAAGTTGGGCAAACGTTTTCAATGAAGCTAGGTCGCTTCCAGCGTTCGGCTCACTCATTCCTATGCACCATGTGGTTTTTCCCGCAAGCATGTCGGGGAGAAATGCATCTTGCTGAGCTTTAGTTCCATACGCAATAAGCGCTGGCCCCATTTGTCGATCAGCAAACCACGAAGCGGCAATTGGTGCGCCAGCCGAAATCATCTCTTCCGCAACGATGAGTCGTTCAATGCCTGGGCGACCTCCGCCACCGAATTCACTTGGCCACGTCATACCAATCCAACCAAGCTCTGCCAGTTCCTGCGAGAACTCCTTGGAATAGCCGTTCATCCACGTGTCGTTGAAGCGTCCGTAGCGAGCAACGGCATCTTGGGCCACGGCTCGTGCTTTGGTGCGAAGCGCTATGTGCTCTGGCGACCAGTCAAAATCCACAGACAGATGGTACGGGGCGGAGGCGGTCTGGTCGGTAGCGAGCGCCGGAATTGGCATGTGGGCTATTGTGTACAAGTCAGATACAAGTTGGTCAAACTCGGCATCGGAGCTCAGCAATGGCAACCAAAATCAAAGTCGTAAACCCAGTAGTCGAACTTGATGGCGATGAAATGACGCGCATCATGTGGCAGTTCATTAAAGACCGACTCATCTTGCCGTATCTCGACATCAATCTTGAGTACTACGACCTGAGCATTGAAAATCGTGATGCCACGAACGATCAGGTAACCATCGACTCAGCGCATGCCATTTTGAAACACGGTGTTGGAGTGAAGTGTGCAACCATCACCCCAGACGAAGCCCGTGTAAAAGAATTCAATTTGAAGCAAATGTGGAAGTCGCCGAACGGCACCATTCGCAACATTCTGGATGGCGTGGTGTTTCGCGAGCCAATTATTTGTCAGAATATTCCGAAGCTTGTACCTGGTTGGACTAAGCCAATTGTGATCGGACGTCACGCACACGGTGATCAGTACAAAGCAACCGACTTCCGTGTTCCTGGCGAAGGAACGGTCACCATGACGTACGTTCCAAAAGACGGAAGCAAGCCAATTGAAATGAAAGTTGCCGACTTCACAGGTTCCGGCGTGGTCATGGGTATGTACAACTTCGATGAGTCCATTCGAAATTTTGCGCGCGCAACCATGAACTATTCATTGCAGCGCAATTACCCGCTATTTCTCAGCACGAAGAACACCATCTTGAAGGCATACGACGGACGCTTCAAGGACTTGTTCGAAGAAGTATTTAATGCCGAGTTCAAAGCACAGTTCGACAAGCAAGGGCTCACGTACGAGCATCGCCTCATTGACGACATGGTTGCATGCATGTTGCGTTGGGAAGGCGGATACGTGTGGGCATGCAAAAACTACGACGGTGACGTACAGTCCGACATTGTCGCTCAAGGGTTTGGTTCACTTGGGTTGATGACTTCGGTATTGGCAACCCCAGATGGGCGAGTGTTGGAGTCCGAAGCAGCTCACGGAACAGTGACACGCCACTATCGCGATCATCAAGCGGGCAAGAAAACCTCAACCAACCCGATTGCGTCTATTTATGCGTGGACGCGTGGCCTAGAGCACCGCGGAAAACTTGATAACACGCCAGCGCTGATCGATTTCGCGCGCAAGGTTGAGCAAGTGTGTGTCGAGGCAGTTGAAGGCGGCGAGATGACGAAGGACTTGTCGTTGCTCGTGGGCGGCGAAACTGCTCCGTGGCAGACCACCGAGCAATATCTCGAAACTTTGGACCGCCGTTTGCAAGAAAAGATGGCCAAATAGCCCGTTTCTTGAACGTTTCTTACTCAGGTAGGGAACACTAAAGAGATGAACAAGCGAACATCCAAAACCCATGTTTTGGGCGAGCCGGACCAAAGTCGATTACTCGATACCGATGTTGGTGCCTTTTTGGCGTTTCTTACTGTCGTGGTTGTTGGCATATGGGCACATCATGGAGGGTTTAACAACCTTGGTCTTTCCGCTACGAATACAGCTACTTCACTAGATCAAATTACGGGTCTACTGGCCAGCGAATCAGGGATTCTCGGCCTCATTCTGATTACACGCACGCCAATGTTGGAGCGTCGTTATGGTCTGGATCGATTGTTTAACTGGCACCGAGTGTTGGGTGCGTCAATGTCTATTTTTCTTTTGCTCCATGTGGTGTTCAGCGTGTGGGCGTGGTCAACGCCTGGTGGTTTGTTCGCTGCAGTGAAGTCGCTCACTGGCGGGGAGCCCTACATGGCAATGGCCAGTGTTGGCGCAGTGCTTGTTGGCGTCGTAACCATCACTTCGATTCGGTCAATTCGAAATTCGATGACTTATGAGATGTGGTATTTCATACATCTCGTCGCCTATATCGGTCTGGCACTTTCGTTCTCGCATCAAATAACTCTTGGTGCAGACTTTTCAACCGACAAGCTTGCGCGCTGGACATGGGTTGGTCTGCACATTGTCGTGGTGTTGTGGATTATTTGGTCACGGTGGCGCACCTTGATTTTGTCAATTGTCCATCCCTACAAAGTTTCTGCTGTTTCGCACCCAGCACCAGGTCTCATTGCGGTAACGCTGAATAGCCCTGTGATTTCGAGGCATCGCGCGCATGCTGGCCAGTTCTATTTGTTGCGACAGCTGGTGCCAGGAAAATGGTGGAAGACGAATCCATTTTCTTTGTCATCGGTTCCGAGCAGCGCAGGACTTCGTTTCACCATTAAGTCCCGCGGCGAATCAAGTGACGCGATGACCAAGATTCGCGTGGGAACAAAGGTTGCAATAGAAGGACCGTACGGTGTGTGTACTCCCGAGATCATCGGTAATGAACCGGTGCTCATGGTTGCTGGTGGGGTGGGAATTGGGCCAATCGTTTCACTTGCCGAGAATCTTTCCTCACATCACAAACCGATCATCGTGTATCGAGCTCATTCTCAAAAAGAAATGGTGCACGTGGAAGAAATTGATGCATTGATGAAAAAACTTGGTGGTCAATTGTTTACGGTTATTGGTCCTCGTGCAGCGCTAAAAGTAAGTGATCCATTTGCTGCAGAAGTGCTTCGCAAAAGCGTTCCCGATATTGCAGACAGAGTGGTCATTGTTGCTGGCCCAGAATCGTTAATTAAGGCTGTTCAAAAGGGAGCGCGCAAAGCTGGCGTTCCCACGGATCGAATTCACGCCGAAAGAGCATGGTGGTAAATCATGGTGAGTAAAAAAGACAAGCATCAAAGCGGTCAGCATTCATTGATTCGACAAATGTTTCCAGCAGTCGCATTGTCGGCTTTGGGGATTGGTTTCGTTTCCCAACTCGATAATCCTGCAAGTCAACTCGCATCGGGCGGGCTAGCCATTGGTGGGTCCACAGACACAACGGTTGTTGACCCGGCAACTGGTGCTCCGGCTCCTCAAGCAACAGTGGCGCCAGCTAGTGGTGTTGTCGCGACGCCAGCAACTGCTGCACCGGCAACTGCTGCACCCGTCGTAGATACCACGTCATGCACTGGCGATGTAGTGAAAAGCCCTCCTGCCAACTTCAGGTGGGGAACTATTCAGTTGCAAACAACGTTCACGCCAGGCAATGTGCTGTGCGATATTCAAGTGTTGCAATATCCAAGCGACCGTGGAACTTCAATCAGTATTAATCAATATTCATTGCCGATCTACATAAAAGAATCACTTGCTTCACATAGTGCCAATGTCCGTGCAATTTCTGGTGCAACTCTGTCGTGGCGTGCATATTCGTCCGCTTTACAAGCAGTGCTCGACGCTCGACCAAAATGATGCAAGCAGTATCCACTTCTCCGCATAGGTTTGCCGCCCAGGCAATGGGCACGGCTGTTAGTTGGCATATTGATTGCGAAGATGTGCAATTGGCACAGGATGCTTGGCAGATCGCGCTTGCAGAAATTGAACGTTGTGAGCAAATGTTTTCAACATTTAGGCCAAGCAGCGAAGTCTCTCGAATTAATCGGGGCGAACTGCACTTGCTCGATGCCTCGCAAGAAGTTGTTGAGGTGCTCGATGCATGCACGTGGCTAGAACATTTGAGTGGTGGTGTGTTTCGCGCACGACGACCCGATGGTTCGCTTGATCCAGCGGGGTTCGTGAAGGGCTGGGCGGTGGAACGCGCTGCCCAAAAATTGCGTGAAGCCGGTTTGAACAATTGGTATCTGGGCGCGGGAGGCGACATTCAAACCTGCGGAACGCAGATCTCTGGAGACAAATGGACGGTCGGTGTGGTTGACCCACATGATGAATCGCGTGTGCGCTGCACGGTGGATATTCCTGTCGACTATGCCATTGCAACTTCAGGAACCTCTGCGCGTGGAATGCACATCTGGAATGGCAAGACGAATGCAATGGTGTCACCAGTTGCTTCATTTACGGTCATTGGGCCGCAGTTGATGTGGGCAGATGCGTTAGCAACAACAGGATTCGTCATGGGCGAACCTGGAGTGAAGTGGGTGGAAGAAATGTTTCTCGGTTACGTTGCGTTCTCGCTCGCCTGACTCTGGCAGAGTAGAGACATGCGCGCAATAGTTCTTAACGGTCATGGTGGTCCAGAAGTTTTAACATTTGCCGATATTGCGGCTCCTCAACCTGGTCCAGAGGAAATTATGGTGCAGGTTCGCGCCACAAGTTTGAATCGTGCCGATCTGTTGCAGCGCATGGGTTTTTATCCAGACCCGTTTCCGGGTGAGCACGAAGTTCCAGGAATGGAATTTTCTGGTCGCATTTCAGCGCTAGGCGCACGAGTGCGTACGTGGAAAATCGGCGACGAAGTGATGGGCATAGTGAGTGGCGGCGCTTATGCAGAGCAACTCGTTGTGCATGAACGACAGGCCATGCGAATTCCGCGCGGTGTGTCTCTTGCAGATGCCGCTGCAATTCCCGAAGTGTTTATTACGGCTTGGGACGCACTGGTAGTGCAAGGTGGTCTTACAAGCGGACGTTGGGCGCTCGTTCATGCTGGAGCGTCCGGTGTTGGAACTGCCGCTGTGCAAATTTGCAAAGCAATTGGTGCACATGTCATTGCCACATGCTCTACCGGCAAGGTTGCTGCCGTACAGGCGCTTGGCGCTGATGTCGTTGTTGACTACTCATCTGAAGATTTTGTCGAAGCAGTGAAGTCTGCAACTGGAGGCCGTGGGGTAGACGTGGTGTTGTGCGTCATTGGTGGCGAATATCTCGATCGCAACGTTGCCTCGCTTGCACAAAAGGGGCACATTGTTCAAGTTGGTGTCATGGGCGGTGGCAACATGGCGTTCAACCTTTCAGGACTCATGCCCAAACGCGCAAAGCTTTCAGGTACGGTGCTGCGGGCACGTCCTATTGAAGAAAAAATCGCAATCAGTCAGCGATTTGCTGCAGAGGTTATTCCGTTGTTTGAATCGGGGCGATTGAAGCCAGTAATTGACTGTAGATATTCATTTGCTGACATCGCGCACGCACATGTGCACATGGGAGCAAACGCAAATACCGGCAAAATCGTTATCGATATTGGCGCGTAGAGCGCAGGCGACTTAACGCTTCTGCAGGTCGGTGTACGAACGCTCGTCTTGGCCGGTGTACCACTGGCGAGGACGACTGATCTTTTGTTCCTTGTCGCCGAGCAGCTCAACCATGTGTGCAAGCCAGCCCACTGTGCGTGGGATGGCGAACAGTACCGTGAACATTTCCTCAGGGAAACCAAGGGCTTGATAGATGAGACCAGAGTAGAAGTCAACGTTTGGGTACAGCTTGCGCGAGATGAAGTACTCATCTTTTAGCGCGGTTTCTTCAAGCTTGAGTGCGATGTCAAGCAGCGGGTTCATACCCGTAACTTCAAACACTTCGTACGCAGTCTTCTTGATGATGACAGCGCGTGGATCAAAGTTTTTGTACACACGGTGGCCGAAGCCCATGAGCTTCTCTTCACCCTTTTTCACACGTTCGATGAATGCCGGAACATTGGCCACGCTGCCAATTTCGCTGAGCATATGAATAACGGCTTCATTCGCGCCACCATGTAACGGCCCAAAGAGGGCAGCTGCAGCAGCCGATGTTGCTGAATACGGATCGGAGTTTGCGCTAGCAACAACACGCATGGTGGTGGTGCCACAGTTCTGCTCGTGATCGGCATGCAGAATGAACAGCACGTCCATTGCACGGGCAAGCGTTGGGTTGACTTCGTAGTCATCGCCAATGCGATACATCATGTTCAAGAAGTTGTGCGCGTACGACAATGAGTTGTTCGGAAGCACGAATGGCAGACCAGCAGAGAATCGGTATGTCATTGCCGCAATGGTTGGCACCTTGGCAATGAGACGAAGAATCTGCTTGTTTAATGTTTCAGGATTGAAAATGTCGCGCGCATCATCGTAAAAAGTCCCAAGCGCTGCAACAGCCGAAATGAACATTCCCATTGGGTGAGCGTCGTAATGAAATCCATCCACGAAACGCTTGCGCATGTTCTCGTGAATCATGGTGTGATGAGTGATGTCGTAATTCCATTGCGCGAGTTCTTCTGAGTTTGGAAGCTCTCCGTTGAGCAATAAATACGCAACTTCAGTAAAGGTCGACTTAGCTGCAAGTTCTTCAATCGGGTATCCGCGATAGCGCAAGATTCCCTTCTCGCCATCGAGGTAAGTGATTGCGGATTGACATGCTGCCGTTGATAAAAACGCGGGGTCATACATCCGCAAATCGGGGTCTAGTTCGCGTAGCGCAGACGACGCGAATACCGAGTCAGTAACCGGAACAGTAACTTTCTTGCCTGTTCGGTCATCAATGATGGTGATTGTTTCAGCCATCGTGATTCCCTTCTTATCGTGTTAGGGAGCTTCCTCTCCCTGTCGTTAAGTGTAGAGGGGGCAGGGTTTACAAAGGTGTGTTGTCGTGTTTGCGAGGGATAAGACGCTCGCGTTTGTCGCGCAACATGGCAAAAGCAGAGGAAATTTCACGTCGTGTTTCCTCTGGGTTAATGACAGAGTCAACGTAGCCACGCTCGGCCGCAATGTATGGATTTAGCAGGCGTTCGGCGTAGTCGGATTCGAAGGCGGCACGTTCTTCGGGGGTGGCTCGGCGTTGCAAAATGGCTGCGGCTTGGCCGGCGCCCATCACGGCCAGTTCTGCTGTTGGCCAAGCGAGACATAAGTCATTTCCCATGGTCTTGGAATCCATCACGATGTAGGCGCCGCCATAGCTCTTGCGCAAAATAATGCACACTCGTGGAACTGTTGCGCGTGCATAAGCAAACACCAATTGTCCTCCGTGACGGATCATGCCCCGCCACTCCAAGTCTTTACCCGGATAGAAGCCAGGCGTATCAACAAGTGTGAGCAATGGAATATTGAATGCATCGCAGAATGAAACAAAACGAGCTGCTTTTTGAGATGCGGGAATGTCAAGAGTGCCTGCCAGCACCATTGGCTGATTGGCAACTACGCCAACCGATTCACCGTCAATGGTGATGAATGCGGTGATGACATTTGCTGCCCATCGTTCGCGAACTTCGAATAGATAATCATCATCGGCGATTGATCGGATGACTTTACGAACGTCGTAGCTTCCCGTCGTCGACTCGGGAATGAGCGCCCCAGCTTCTGGTGTTAAACGGTCGGATGGGTCTCCGGTTTCAACATGTGGTGCAAGTTCGTCAACATTGTTTGGAATAAAGGTGAGCAATTGTTCTAGCGCTTCAACTGCTGCGGCAATATCGGAAACCACCAAACTGGCAACGCCGCTTTGTTTCGCGTGTGCATCAGTGCCTCCCAAGTCTTCATTGCTAATTGCAATTCCGGTGAACTCTGCAACCATGGTCGGGCCAGAAACGAATGCATACGAATCTGCCGTCATGATGACGAAGTCACTGAGGCCAATGAGCAGCGCTGGTCCTGAAACTGCAGGCCCGGTGACAATGGTGAAGGTAGGAATGACACCGGAGCAATTGGCGATTGCGCGTGCCGCTTGACCCCATCCGTGGAGTGCTGCAATTCCTTCAAGAATGTCTGCCCCAGAAGACGCCATTGCGAGGACAAGTGGGATTCTTTGATTCAACGCAATTGCGGCGGCGTTGGCAATTACTCCCGAAGCTTCAGCTGAAAGCGCGCCTCGGTGGTATTCGGCGTCGATGTCGACCCACACCACATTCCGGCCAGAGTTTTCGAGAAAGCGAACTTCTGCAGATGCCGCACCTTTCACCGCATGCTGTAATTGCACGCCGGATGAAAGAGGAGACACGGTCGACACGTCTAGAGATTAGTGCTCACACCTGGTTGGCGTTCGCCCGACTTGGCGATGACTGCTTTAGTGATGTCAAGCGCAGCGCGTGTGGGTTTGTTCGGGAGAGGACGCTTTCGCGAAGCCCAGCCCACGATTCGTGGGGGGAGCTCGGGTATCGCGACACGTGAGTATTCACCTTTTAGCCAGCCAGGAATTGCAGTAGCGGGAACAATTGCCGCACCGAACCCTTCGAATGCCAAAGATGCGAGCAAACGCACTCCGTCAATTTCGGCCTGTGCCGTAAGAGCAAGACGTTGTGAACCTGCTGCTCGATCTATTACGCGCCGCATCGACGTGTTGCGTGGTGGAAGCAACAAAGGTTCGGTTGCAAGTTCGGCAAGTGTGATGGATTGTTTATTCGCCCAGTGATGATTGGAATGGACTAATAACAACAGATCTTCAGAGAAGAGTTCAACTAAATCGAGTTCTGGATTGTCAATAGGGAAGTGAACAATTGCAGCATCAAGGTCGCCTGCAAGTAACCGAGGCAGCAGTGTTGACGAACTTCCTTCGTGAATGATTGCACGAACTTTTGGATGATCGCGCTTCAAGGCGGGAAGCAGGCGAGGCATTAACCATCGACCAGTGGTTCCAATAACGCCCAGGCGAGTGTCTCCTTCGACTTCTGTATCTGTGCTCTGAATATCAGCTTCAATGTCTTCCAGTTCGTGAATGATGCGTCGAGCACGCTCCACAACGAGTTCTCCATCGTCAGTAAGTTTTCCGCTGGTGCGCTCAACAAGGCTGACCCCAAGTTCCTTTTCCAGGCGGGAAATATGGGCCGAAACGTTGCTTTGTACCGTGCCAAGTGCCCGAGAAGCTGCAGAGAACGACCCATGGTCGGCAATGGCGATCAGGCTTGATAAATGGCGAATCTCCATATCCAATACGGTACTCGGCGTGGAGTGGGGTATCACGAAAATAGATAGGAAGTATCGTGCCGTTCGCCTTGAACGCTTACCCACGGGTAGGGCATACTTGATCTCATATCGCGGTGAGACCACCCCCATGGTCCACCCGAAAGTGTCCAGATGGCTCCCCCAGCCAACTGGATCTTAGGTTGAGAGGCCCCGCATACAAGCGGGGCCTTTCCCGTTTCTGACTCTCGATTTAATTGTCAATAGCCTGCGAGTGTGAGTAACCAAGGTTCGCGTGCAGCGGCGTTCATCGATCTCGATCGCACGTTGATCGGTGAGGCATCGGGTCCATTGCTGAGTGCTGCGTTGCGTGATGCCGGTGTGGTGTCGTCATCACGACTGCCTGGTGAAGACATGTTGTATCGAGTGTTCAACCTTGTCGGAGAAACGTTGCCGAGCATGTTGCTTGCACGACAAGGTGTAGCAGTAATGAAGGGCAAGCCTCGTCATCTTGTGGTCGCAGCGGCCAATTCAGTTACCAATCAACTCATGCAGTTGGTGCGAACAAACGCGCGGAACATCATTGATGAGCATCGCGCGAATGGTGTGAAAGTAGTGCTTGCAACAACCACTCCACATGACTTGATTGCAACATTTGCTCGACAAATGGGATTCGATGATGTCGTGGCTACACGGTTTGAAGTTGATGCAAATGGTGAATACACGGGGCAACTTGTTGGGCCATTTGCATGGTCTGCAGGAAAGCTTGAAGCGGTGAAGGCGTGGTGTGCGGACCACAATGTGGATCTATCAAGTAGTTATGCGTATTCAGACAGTGTGTACGACGCGCCGTTGCTGAGTGCCGTTGGGTTTCCGCATGTTGTGAACCCCGACGCGCGACTTGCGGTTATGGCATCGGCACGAAAGTGGCCGACGGCTCGCTTTGATGAGCAGGGCGAATCATCGAAGCCGTCGTTGCAAATTTCAGACATTCAAAAATTTGGTTTGCTGTTTGCGCGACCGGAAGTGTTTCCGTTCGCCAAGACAACAATTGATGGAGTTGAACATGTTCCAAGCAGCGGTCCAGTCATTTTGGTGGCCAATCACCGCAGCTACTTCGATGTGTTTGCAGTAGCCATGATGGTCTCAAAGACTGGTCGCACCGTGCGCTTTTTGGGCAAGAAAGAAGTCTTCGATGCACCGCTTGTTGGTCAACTTGCTTCGTTGTTGGGGGGAATACGCGTCGATCGAACTTCTGGCAGCGATGAGCCGCTAGAACACGCAGCCGCTGCTTTGCAGTCGGGTGAAATGGTTGCCGTGATGCCGCAAGGAACCATTCCACGAGGACTTGAGTTTTTCAATCCACAGTTGCAAGGTCGATGGGGGGCTGCACGCCTCGCTGTGCAGACCAATGCAACAGTCATTCCTATTGGCTTGTGGGGTACGGAAAAGGTGTGGCCACGCAATGCAAAACTGCCTGACATATTGAATGTGTCAAACCCACCGCTTGTCAGCATCACGGTTGGTGCACCCGTCGAACTGAATCGATCAGGAAATAGCGACGAAATTGTTGCAGCAAATACGCAAGCAATTATGGATTCAATTAGTGCATTGTTGCCCGCACAGGCGCGCGAAGAGCGAACTCCAACAGATGATGAATTGCGTGCAACATTTCCAGCGAGTTACAGCGGTGACTTGCGGGTCGATGCCACACGCAGGCCCGGTACCGACTAGATATTTGGTTTTTTAATCAACGCGATAATCGCACCAACGCATGCGGCAGTAATGCCACCAAACACAATTCGAATTGGAAGAGCGGACGGTACTGACCAATTGAAAGCGAATTGAGCCGCGATAAAGATAGCGGGAATGTTTAACACAATCATCGCTCTGCGTGCGTTCAGATTCTTCGGCGTTTTCAAGATGGTGAATACACCTATAACACCAAACACCATGGTGTACACCAAAATGAACGTCACCATAAGCGCAAGACTTTCCATCTGCAGGTTATTTCTTGGCCTTAGTTACTTTTTGGCGCACAACGTTTAGCGCGCTTCCAGCCTTGAACCATTGCACTTGTTCTTTGCTGAACGTATGCAGAGCGGTGAATGGAATCTCTTCGTTGTTTCGCTGCTTCACGATGTAGCACTGCACCGGTTCGTCTGGAACTGGAGGCATTCCGCGAACTGTAATGGTGTCAGTCGGCTCAATCATGTCGTAAACAGACGGATCTTCGAACGTAAGCGGAACGATTCCTTGCTTCTTCAAGTTCGTCTCGTGAATACGAGCAAATGATCGCGCAAATATGACTTGGCAGCCGCGGTAACGAGGTTCCATTGCTGCGTGTTCGCGGCTGGACCCTTCGCCGTAGTTTTGGTCGCCAATTGCACACCACTGAAATTTGTTCTTGCCCCACAGGAACGCAATTTCTGGATAGGCACGAGTGGATCCGTCGACCAAGTCAAGGCCTTTGCCTACTTCGTCGGTGTATGCATTCACTGCGCCTTCGAACAAGTTCATTGAAATGTTTTCGAGATGTCCGCGGTACTTCAACCATTTTCCTGCTGCCGAAATATGGTCGGTGGTGCACTTGCCCTTCGCCTTCATTAACACTGGCATGCAAATGAAGTCGTTGCCATTCCACTTTTCGAAAGGATCAAGGAGTTGCAACCGATCACTCAGCGGGTCAACGATGACTTCAATGTGTGAGCCGTCTGCGGGCGGGGCAATAAAGGTGTCGTTGCCTGCGTCGTATCCATTGTCTGGCAGGACCTCTCCAAATGGCGCATTCAATTTCACCTGTGTTCCATCTGGCGCTTCAATGGTGTCAGTCGTTGGGTCAAAGTCCAATCGGCCTGCGAGTGCAAGTGCAATCACAGTGTCAGGGCTAGTGACGAAACTCAGCGTGTTGGCTGAACCGTCGTTGCGCTTAGGGAAGTTGCGGTTAAACGAGTTCACGATGGTGTTCGGTTTGTCCGTTACATCGGTTGAACGTTCCCATTGACCAATGCACGGTCCGCACGCATTGGCAAGAACAGTTGCGCCGATGGCTTCCAAATCGGCAAGCAGTCCATCGCGCTCGATAGTTGCACGAATCTGTTCAGACCCAGGCGTTATGAGCAGTTCGCACTTCGCCTTCAAGCCATGTGCTTTCGCCTGACGAGCAACTGAAGCAGCACGTGTGATGTCTTCGTAGCTCGAGTTGGTGCAACTGCCAATAAGCGCTGCAGAAATCTCTGTTGGCCAACTGTTTTCGCTTGCAGCCTTGCCAATTGCGCTTCCAACTTTGTGAGCGAGGTCTGGAGTGTGCGGACCATTGATCAACGGCTTCAACTGCGACAGGTCAATTTCAATCACTTTGTTGTACTGCGCACCTTCGTCTGCACGTAAGTGTTCTGTCACTTTGTTGGCAGCCGCAGCGATTTCGCCGCGACCAGTTGCCTTCAAGTAGTCGGCCATGTGTTGGTCGTATCCGAATACCGAACACGTTGCGCCAATTTCTGCACCCATGTTGCAGATGGTTGCTTTTCCAGTTGCAGAAATGCTGTCTGCGCCATCACCGATGTATTCAACGATTGCACCAGTTCCACCTTGCACGGTGAGTACTCGAGCAACTTCAAGAATGACGTCTTTCGGGCTTGACCAACCAGACAATGTTCCGGTGAGTTTCACACCAATAACCTTTGGCCAGCGAACGTTGAAAGGGAAGCCCGTCATTACGTCAACGGCATCTGCTCCGCCTACACCGATGGCAACCATTCCCAGACCACCAGCATTTGGCGTGTGGCTGTCGGTACCGATCATCATTCCGCCAGGGAAGGCGTAGTGCTCAAGCACTACTTGGTGAATGATTCCGCTGCCTGGGCCCCAAAAACCAATGCCGTATTTCGCCGAAACGCTTTGCAAAAAGTCGTACACCTCTTTGTTCGTGTCGATTGCAACACCCATGTCGATGCGTGCACCAGTTTTTGCCAAAATGAGGTGATCGCAATGCACGGTGCTGGGAACTGAAGTGGTGGGTAGTCCAGCTGTCATGAATTGCAATAACGCCATCTGTGCAGTTGCGTCTTGCATAGCAACACGGTCAGGTGCGAAGTCTGCATAACTGCGACCGCGTTCCATTTCCTGTGTCTTCGGCTTCGACAAATGGTTGATCAAAATCTTTTCGGTGAGCGTGAGAGGGCGACCGAGTCGCTTGCGTCCAATTGCTACGTTTGCTGCGAGTTTGTCGTACACGTTGTTCACGAGTTCGATTGGTGTTCCTGCGCTGACAGCCATGGTGGTCCTCCATAGTGAAGATGAGTGATCGATGGGGTTGCTTTTCCCCTCTAAGTATACAAGTATAGTACAAGTGAGAAGTATCCGATATCACGAAATTGCCGCAGCACTTCGCGAGCGAGTGCAAGCCGGACAGTTTTTGGCTGGTCGCTTATTGCCGAGTGAGTCCGAACTCTCTGCAGAGTTTTCTGTCAGTCGAGTAACAGTTCGTCGCGCACTAGAAGTATTGCGCGACGAAGGTTTAGTAAACGCACGGCAAGGCTTCGGTTGGTTTGTTGCATCCGACCCCATCAGTCAAAGTCTTGGCCGGTTGGGAACGATTGAAGAACAAATGTTGGCAAGCGGATTGCAACCCGCTCGACGCATTGTGGATTTTGCTTTCGAAAAAGCATCACGCAAAGTCGCAAAAGTTCTCGAGTGCGAACAGGTTCTGCGAGTCAAGCGAGTCAACATGGCAGACGATCATCCATTCGCTGTCGTCACCGTGTGGTGCCCATTTGAACTTGGTAAACATTTGTCGCGACACGATGTGGAGCATTCTTCGTTCTACAACTTGCTAAATATCGAACTTGGTGGTGCAACGCAAACCATTGGAGCAGACGCTGCAACGGCAGTAGAAGCACAATTACTTGAGATCCCCATCGGTTCACCGGTACTTAGCTGCGATCGAACGACAAAAGACAAACTTGGCAATGCCGTGCTGGTGTCGCACCACGTCTTTCCTGCTCATCGCACCAACTTCGTGGTGGATTTACCGGCAGTTACTGCATCGATCGCACCAACTGGGCTGCGACTCGTCGACTAGCTGCTAACTACCACTTGCCCCAGTGCAGCACTTTTTCGAGCGGCTGACGTTTTGCAGGCTGAAACTCTGTGCCCTTGGTGTATGCAATAGGGAACATTCCACCTTGCGTAACTTTTTCGTATGGAATGCCGAGTAGTTCAGCAGCCTTCTTCTCTCCGTCCATCATCAAGTGAATAGTGGTCCAAGCTGAACCAATTCCACGACCACGAAGCGCAAGCATGAAACTCCACACCGCTGGAAGCAGCGATCCCCAGCCGCCTGCACCAGTTGCTACGTCAACATTTTCTAGTCGACCCCAAATGCAGGGGATCATGAGCATTGGTGCCTTTTCAAAATTTTCTGCAAGATATGTAGACGAGTCGCGGACGTTTGCCATTTGCCCATCTCGGTAGTCACCTCGTAGTTTCGGTGCTGGAACATTTGTGTAAATTGCCCAGTTGGCACGGTAAATATCTGCGAGTGCCTTTTTTGTGGCTTCGTCTTCTACAACGATGAAGTGCCATCCCTGTTGGTTGCCACCGGTTGGGGCCTGAAGTGCAATGTCTAGGCATTCCTCAACGACTGAACGCTCGACTGGTCGGTCAAAGTCCAGGCGCTTACGCACGCTGCGGGTCGTCTTTAGTACTTCATCGGCTGACAGGTTGAGTTGCATAGATTCAAGTGTGCCATGCCACGATAAAGATGTACCGCTTGAAGGGAGAATTGTTGTGATTCCAGGAGTTGTAGACAATCGCGTAACCATTGACATCGTTGATGGCATTGCAGACGTGCGCATGAATCGTGCCGACAAACGAAACGCGCTTGACAACGCAATGTTCACTTCGCTCGCTGCTGCAGGTGAATTTTTGAAAACGAATTCCGAAATTCGGGCAGTGGTGCTCTCTGGGGATGGCGCGTCATTCTGTGCTGGTCTGGACTTTGGTTCCTTCCAAGTAATGGCGCAAGGTCCTAAATCGGATGGAAACGTAAATGCCGGCGCAATGTCAGAAGGACGCATTACACATCTTGCACAGCAAGTGTGTTGGGTATGGCAAGAAGTTCCCGTTCCGGTTATCGCTGCCGTGCATGGTCATGCACTTGGTGGAGGAATGCAGATTGCGCTCGGTGCAGACATTCGCTACATCCATCCCGATACGCAATTGTCGGTACGTGAAGTGCACTGGGGTCTCATTCCCGACATGACTGGCACGTTGATGTTGTCGCGCCTCGTACGTCCAGACATTGCTAAAGAACTGGTGTTCACCGCCAAAATCATCTCGGGCAAAGAGGGATATGAAATTGGTCTCGCAACGCATCTGTCAGACGACCCACACGCTGATGCCATGGTGCTCGCACGTGAAATCGCTGGTCGCAGCCCCGATGCTGTTCGTGGGGCAAAGAAACTCCTGAATTTGCAGGCAAATGATGGGGCAGCCCAGCAGTTTGCGAATGAACGTGAAGTGATTGGCAGGCTCATTGGCCATGCCAACCAAGCAGAAGCGGTGATGTCCCATTTCGAGAAGCGCCCGCCGAATTTTCAATCGGCATCATTGTTTTAAGGATTTCTCGCTAGAGTTTCTCTACGGGCCAATGTCGTCCCGGTAAGCCCTTTGCTTACACCCGAATTCGTTCGGTGAATATAGAGGACGACAATGCATAACTCCATGCCGCCTGCAAGCGGTTTATATGACCCACGCTTTGAACACGACGCCTGTGGCGTGTCGTTCGTCGTTGACGTGCAAGGTCGCAAATCGCACAACATTGTGGCGATGGGAATCGGCGCGTTGTGTCGCATGGAGCATCGAGGCGCAACGGGCGCAGAAGTTGAAACTGGCGATGGTGCTGGTGTGCTCATCCAAATCCCGCACAAATTTCTTTCGGACGTTGCAAGTTTTCCATTGCCAGCCGAAGGACATTACGGAGTCGGAATGGCGTTCTTGCCTGCGGATGCCGGCAACAGGGCGCTTGCCGTTGCGGCAATCGAAAAGATCATTCAAGATGAAGCACTAGAAGTGCTCGGTTGGCGTGAAGTGCCTGTCAACCCTGCTTGCTTGGGCGAAAGCGCACGTCGGGTGATGCCGTATTTCTCGCTGATGTTTGTTCGCGCAACGAATGGCGCATCGGGCATTGATCTTGATCGATTGCTATTCATTGCGCGAAAGCGCATTGAGCACGAACTTGCAGAGCAACAGCAGACGTACTTCCCTTCACTATCCGCACGCACACTGATTTACAAGGGCATGTTGACAACACCAGAGCTTGCACAGTTTTTCCCAGACCTACTTGACGAGCGCATGGAGTCATCGATGGCGCTCGTGCATAGCCGCTTCAGTACAAACACGTTTCCTTCGTGGCCACTTGCGCACCCGTATCGCTACATCGCACACAACGGCGAAATTAATACAGTGCAGGGAAACCGCAATTGGATGCGCACACGCGAGTCCATGTTGTCGAGCGATCTCCTTCCCGGATTAGAACGAGCATTCCCAATTTGTGCAATGGGCGGTTCGGACTCTGCGTCCTTTGATGAGGTGTTGGAACTGTTGCACTTGGGTGGACGTTCGTTGCCACATGCAGTGTTGATGATGATTCCTGAAGCTTGGGAAAACCACGCAACGATGGATGAACAAAAGCGTGCGTTTTATCGCTACCACGCATCGTTGATGGAACCGTGGGACGGCCCTGCATGTATTGCATTTACTGATGGAACGTTGATTGGTGCTGTGCTCGACAGAAACGGCCTTCGCCCAAGTCGCTATTGGGTAACCGATGACGATGTGGTGATCATGGCGAGCGAAGTAGGCGTAGTCGATATTGATCAAGCAAAAATCGTGAAAAAAGGCAGACTGCAGCCTGGTCGCATGTTGCTCATTGACACTGCACAGCAGCGCATTGTGGACGACGAAGAAATCAAGAGCGAGCTCGCAGCAGCGGCGCCCTACGCACAATGGCTCGAAGCAGGCCTGGTGGAACTTGCCGACTTGCCAGATCGCGAACATGTGGTATTTAGTCGCGACAGTGTGCTTCGACGTCAGCAAGTATTCGGGTACACGCACGAAGAGCTGAAGATCATTCTTGCGCCAATGGCTAAGAGCGGTCTGGAGGCAATTGGTTCAATGGGAACTGATACGCCGCTTGCCGTGTTGTCAACGCGACCACGGTTGCTGTTCGACTATTTCCAGCAACTGTTTGCGCAAGTGACCAACCCGCCGCTTGATGCAATCCGCGAGGAAGTGGTGACTTCAGTGGGCACCGCAGTAGGACCCGAGGGCAACCTGCTCGATGCAACCGCCGAGCATTGTCGACAGTTGGTGTTGCCGTTTCCAGTGATTAACAACGACCACTTGGCAAAGATCATTCACATCAATGACGATGAGCAGTATTCACACCTGCGCAGCATGGTGGTGAGCGGCCTCTACCGAGTTGCCGAAGGCGAGTCCGGTTTGCGTTCTGCGCTTACACAAATTTGTAGCGAGATCAGTTCGGCAATTGATGCTGGTGTGCGGCTTGTTGTGCTGTCCGATCGCAACAGCGATGAAGTGTTCGCGCCAATTCCTTCGCTACTCATGACGAGTGCTGTGCATCACCATCTCATTCGCACGAAGCAGAGAACCAAAGTAGGTCTCATCGTTGAAAGTGGTGATGCACGAGAAGTGCATCACATGGCTCTGCTCGTTGGTTTTGGTGCTGGTGCAATTAATCCATATCTCGCATTCGAATCAATTGAAGATTTGATTGCTGCAGATGATGGTGCAGGAATGCATGGTCTTGGAGGCATGGAACCGAAGAAGGCGGTCAACAACTACATCAAGGCAGCGGGCAAGGGTGTGCTGAAGGTGATGTCAAAGATGGGCGTATCGACCGTTGCTTCGTACACGGGAGCGCAAATTTTTGAAGCGATCGGTCTCAGTCATTCGTTCATTGATGAATTCTTTACGGGAACAATTTCGCGAATAGATGGCATCGGACTAGAGCAGGTAAGTGCTGAAGTCGCCGCACGTCATGCCATTGCTCATCCGCGTAGGCCGGACTTACGCATTCATCGCAAACTTGAACTGGGTGGCGAATATCAGTGGCGCCGTGAGGGTGAACACCACTTGTTTAATCCTGA
This sequence comes from Acidimicrobiaceae bacterium, assembly GCA_947467375.1. GTDB lineage: Bacteria > Actinomycetota > Acidimicrobiia > Acidimicrobiales > Ilumatobacteraceae > UBA3006. The sequence goes on from CANIHL010000004.1 coordinate 23,597, forward strand.
AACCGTGTATCGCCTGCAGCATGCAACTCGTGCCGGTCGCTACGACCTGTTCAAGCAATACACGGCTGCAGTGGATGATCAATCCAAAGTGCTCACCACATTGCGCGGAATGTTTCAGTTTGCAAGCGATCGAGAACCGATTGCAATAGATGAAGTTGAATCAGTTGCCAGCATCGTTCAGCGCTTTTCAACAGGAGCAATGAGTTACGGGTCAATTTCTGCAGAGGTGCACGAGACACTCGCAATTGCTATGAATCGCATCGGCGCAAAAAGCAATACCGGTGAAGGCGGGGAAGACCCCGAGCGTTACGAAGTAATGGACAACGGCGATTCAAAACGTTCGGCAATTAAGCAGGTTGCGTCCGGTCGCTTTGGCGTGACGAGTGAGTATCTCGTTAATGCTGATGACATTCAAATCAAGATGGCCCAAGGTGCCAAGCCGGGCGAGGGTGGTCAGCTACCTGGTCACAAGGTGTACCCATGGATTGCAAAAACGCGTTACAGCACTCCAGGTGTTGGGCTAATTTCGCCGCCTCCGCACCATGACATTTATTCAATTGAAGATTTGAAGCAGCTGATTCACGACTTGAAGAATTCGAACCCTGCCGCACGAGTGCATGTGAAGTTGGTGTCAGAAGTTGGTATTGGAACAGTGGCTGCGGGCGTGAGTAAAGCAAAAGCAGACGTTGTTTTGATTTCAGGACACGATGGTGGGACTGGCGCGTCGCCGTTGACATCGCTGAAACATGCTGGCGTGCCATGGGAGCTCGGTCTTGCAGAAGCACAACAAACGTTGTTGCTCAATGGATTGCGTGATCGCATTGTCGTACAAGCTGACGGCCAAATGAAAACTGGACGCGACGTCATCATTGCCGCACTCTTAGGTGCTGAAGAATTTGGTTTTGCAACGGCACCGCTTGTGGTGAGCGGTTGCATCATGATGCGTGTCTGCCACTTGGATACATGCCCTGTTGGTATCGCAACGCAGAACCCAGAATTGCGCAAGCGGTTTAGCGGCAAACCTGAGTTCGTTGTGAACTTTTTTGAATACATTGCGCAAGAGGTGCGCGAATATCTCGCACAACTTGGGTTCCGCACGCTGCAAGAAGCAGTGGGTCGTGTTGAAGCGCTAGATGTGAAACATGCGGTGAATCATTGGAAGGCCCAAGGGCTTGACATTGAGCCAATACTTGTGACTCCACAAAACCCATACAACCAAACTCGACATCATTCCGTGTCACAGGATCACGGATTGAAAGATGCACTGGACACAGCACTGATTGCACAATGCGCGAATGCCATCGAAACGGGTACCGCAATTTCTCTTGAATCCCCGATCTCAAATGTGAACCGAACGGTTGGAACCATGTTGGGAAGCGTGCTGACGAAGAAGTGGGGAGGTGCAGGGCTTCCAGACAACACCATCTCGTTGCGCTTTGAGGGTTCCGCTGGTCAAAGCTTCGGTGCGTTCATCCCGCGAGGTATCACCATGCAACTTCTTGGCGATAGCAACGATCACGTTGGCAAAGGTTTGTCTGGTGGTCGCATCAGTATTCGTCCAAGTGAACGTGCACCGTTTGCTCCTGAAGACAATGTGATTGCTGGAAACGTAGTGGGTTACGGGGCAACTTCTGGACAAATTTTCATTAACGGAATTGTCGGCGAGCGATTTGCTGTTCGCAACTCTGGGGCAACTCTTGTGGTTGAAGGCGTTGGCGATCATGCATGCGAATACATGACTGGTGGTCGAGCGGTAGTGCTTGGCACAACCGGCCGAAACTTTGCTGCTGGTATGTCAGGTGGAATTGCATTTGTGTACGACATAGATGGTCAATTTGCTTCCCGTGTAAACCCAGAGATGGTTGACGTTTTGCCGCTTGATGCAGAAGATACACAGTGGCTGCAAGGCACTCTGCGCGAGCACATTGCAATGACCAATTCTCCGCGTGCGAAGCAGATTGTTGCGCAGTGGGATGAGCACGCAGACAAGTTCGCCAAAGTGTTGCCGCGAGACTATGCGCGTGTCATGGCGGTGTTGGCGAAAGCATCTGCGGATGGTCTTTCGGAAGAGGAAACGTCACAACGAGTAATGGAGTCAGTCCATGGGTGAACCAACCGGATTCTTGAATTGGGAGCGCAAGACGCCGAAGCGTCGCTCAATTCCCGTGCGCGTCACAGACTGGCGCGAAGTGTATGAACCATTTGCAAAAGATGAATTGAATCATCAAGCAGGTCGCTGCATGGATTGCGGAATTCCGTTTTGCAATAACGGATGTCCGCTTGGAAACCTCATTCCCGACTGGAACGACTTGGTGTATCGCGGGCATTGGCGTGACGCGATTGAGCGTCTACATGCAACAAACAATTTTCCCGAATTCACTGGCCGCTTGTGTCCAGCACCATGTGAAAGCGCATGTGTATTGGGGATCAACCAAGACCCAGTGTCGATTAAGCAGGTAGAAGTTGAAATTATCGATCATGCGTGGAACGAAGGCTGGGTGCAGCCGTACATTGCCAGCACCAAAACCGGCAAGCGCATTGCAGTCGTTGGTTCTGGTCCTGCTGGTCTTGCAGCTGCCCAGCAACTGACGCGCGCAGGGCATGAAGTTGTTGTGTTGGAACGCGCAGACCGCATTGGCGGTTTACTTCGCTATGGAATTCCAGAATTCAAGATGGAAAAGAAGTATCTCGATCGACGCATAGAACAAATGCGTGAAGAGGGAACTGAATTCCGCACGAATGCAGCAATTGGCGACAATGTCGACATTGATGTGCTCGTTGCTTCACATGATGCTGTGGTGCTGGCATGCGGGTCGACTATTGCTCGCGACTTGCCTGTTCCTGGGCGCGAACTAAATGGCATACATCAGGCAATGGAGTATTTGCCGCTTGCGAACAAAGTGCAACAAGGTGACATGCAAGCATCGCCAATTGATGCCAACGGTAAACATGTGGTCATCATCGGTGGCGGAGATACTGGTGCTGACTGTTTGGGCACTGCTATTCGACAAGGCGCTGCAACAATTACGCAATTGGAAATCATGCCGACACCGCCAGATGTCCGTGCGAGCAATAACCCATGGCCACAGTGGAGTTTGATCTATCGCACATCGTCAGCACATGAAGAAGGCGGAGAGCGAGTGTTCAGCGTTAACACGGAACGCTTTGTTGATGATGGAAATGGAAACGTGAAAGCACTCGTGCTCAATGAAGTGCAGATGGTGGAGGGAAAATTTGAGATCATTCCCGGCACCACTCGTGAAATTCCTGCCGACCTTGTGTTCCTTGCACTTGGGTTCGTTGGCCCAGATAAGGGGAATTGGATCGAGCGATTGGGTGTCAACATCGACGCTCGCGGCAACATTGCTCGCACCGATGATTACCGAACGAATGTTCCTGGAGTATTTGTTGCCGGTGACATGGGCAGAGGTCAAAGCCTGATCGTCTGGGCAATAGCTGAGGGTCGCGCATGTGCATCAGCCGTAGATATGCAATTGATGGGTGAGACATCTCTCCCAGTACCAATTGCTTCGTCTGCCCGCCCAATGGTGTAGTCATCAATTACTCTAAAAGGGTGATGAAACGCCCCCAGAAAGCCATCGTGCATGCAGTTGCAGCACTCGCAGCAATCTCACTCGTTGCGGCTTGTAGTGCAGATGTTTCGGGAAGTGCAACAACAGTTGTTGCCGTGGAGTCAACAAATTTCCAAACCATTCCACCGGTAAGTCCAACCACCGTTCCGGTTACCACCACATTGCCAATTGGTGCGGTTGGAGTAGAGCAGACTTACACGGTGTTGCCGGGTGACTCTCCGAGTTTGGTTGCAACAATTTTTGGCATCACACCGTCCGAGTTGCTCATGTACAACGGTCTGGCTGCTTCAGGGCAGTTTCCGTTCGCAGGATCAATTCTTAAGATTCCACCATCTGCAATGGTGCTGAATCCAATTGTCACGGCAAAGCCAGACGTTGCTGCTGGTCCTGCGGCTGCAGGTTGTGATGCGCGTCCTGCAGGTACGTATCAAATTGCAGCAGGTGACTCCATCTATGTCATTCGCAAGAAGTTCTGTGTTTCACTTGCTTCGTTATTAGGTGCAAACAACTGGCCAAACTCAAGCGTCGGTATTCGCCCGGGTCAGATCATCAACATCCCTGCCTCGGGCTCGTAAATCATGAACTCGTTTGGGCCTGTAGAACATCGCAAGCTGGCTATCGAAGCCAACAATTCAACGTGGGAATTTCTCGACTGCGAACTTGGATCGCTTTCAGAACTAGACAGCGAAGAAATGACGCGTCGTGCGTATGCTGCGGCATACCACTGGTCGCGTGCAGAAAATGCAACCGTGATTAATGAGATTCGCGCCTCGTGGCTCATTGCCAAAGTGTGGATCCATCAATCACGTGGAGACATTGCATTGGCAATTTCTGATCGGTGTATCGAATTGTGTTTGGCAAACAACATAAAAGACTTTGATCTGGCTTATGTCTATGAAGCGAAAGCTCGAAGTCTTGCGTGCTTGGGTGACTTGGACGGTGCGCGCGAAGCGAAAAGGGTTGCGTCGTCAGTTGAGATTGTCGATGAGGAAGATCAGAAACTTGTACAAGCTGATCTTGCAAAGGGTCCGTGGTTCGGTCTGTTTTAGCGCGCGGTGTTGCGGCGACGTCGAGAGTGACGTTCGATCGCCAAGTCAATCAATTCGTCGAGCAGCTCGCCATATGAAAGTCCAGATGCTTGCCACAATTTCGGATACATCGAGATTGGGGTAAAGCCAGGAATGGTGTTGATCTCGTTGCACAAAAACCCACGACCGTTTTTTTCGTAGAAGAAGTCCACGCGTGCCATGCCTTCGGCGCGAAGTGTGTGGAAAATGACGATGGCGAGTTTTTGAACAGCCTCAATTTCGTCGGCACTGAGATTTGCTGGAACGACTAGTTGTGCACCGTCGGTGATGTATTTGTCGGCGTAGTCATAGAACTCATTTCCAGGAACAATTTCACCTGGGGTAGAAGCACGAGCATCAATATTTCCCAGAACTGCAACTTCAATTTCTCGACCATTGATTGCTTCTTCAATCACAATCCACTCGTCATACTCCAAGGCGTGTGCCGCAGCAGTTTTCAGTTCTGCTGCAGTTTTTGCTTTGGACACACCAACCGATGACCCCATGTTTGCCGGCTTGACAAACAGTGGCAATCCGAGTGTGTCAATTGCATGTTTCAGCGAAGCATCGTTTACGTGAGCTTCGCGAAGTGAAATGTATTGCGGCTGAGGAATGCCATTTGCATGCAGGACCTGCTTTGCAACACCCTTGTCCATCGAGACGGCGCTTCCGAGCACTCCTGTTCCAACGAAAGCAATATTTGCCAATTCGAGCAACCCCTGAATGGTTCCATCTTCGCCTAGCGGTCCGTGCAAAAGGGGGAAGACCACAGTGCGCGCAGAATCGCGAGATTCGCCAACTACAACTGAAATTGATGTTGGCTCGCCATCAGTTGTGAGTTTTTCGCCGATGTGTTCTGATCCGCGTTTGAGATCGGCCATCGCCTGTGTGGCCAAATTCCATTTACCATCGCGAGTAATACCGATTGCAGTAATTCTGTACTTCGCTGGGTCAAGTGCGCGAAGCACATGTGCTGCAGTGACGCAGCTGACATCGTGTTCGGCGGATTCACCACCAAACAACACGATTACGTGTGTTGGAGTATGTGTAGTCACTATGAAACACGGTACTCGGTAATAATCGGTATTCTCGGTGCATGCGCTTTATGGCTGCCGATGTGGCGAATGCAACGGGGGGCGCACTCGTTGGACAAAATGCCCACCTTTTGGGGGCAAGTTTTGATTCGCGAAGCATTACGCCAGGTCAATTGTTCGTTCCGATAGTCGCAGAGCGCGATGGACACGATTTCATTGAAATGGCGTTGAAGTCTGGCGCTGGTGCGTATCTCACTCAGCGCGAATCTGTTGGTCGCAGCGCAATTGTCGTTGAAGACACACTTGCTGCATTGCTGAAACTTGGCGCATGGGCGCGAGTTCGACTTGAGCCAACAGTAGGTAGCAGGGTCATTGGCGTAACAGGTTCTGTGGGCAAAACGTCAACGAAGGATTTCATTGCAGCAGCGTTGTCGAGCGAACTCGTTGTTTCCGCAAGCGAACGATCATTTAACAACGACCAGGGATTGCCGGTCACGTTGTTGAATGCTGCAGACAATGCACAAGCATTGGTGTTGGAAATGGGAATGCGTGGTTTCGGCGAAATCGCGCGGCTGTGTTCAATTGCTCAACCAACTATTGGCGTGGTGACAGCGGTTGCTGCGGCCCATACCGAACGTGTTGGTGGCATCGATGGTGTTGCGCGTGCGAAAGCCGAACTGGTGCAAGCGCTTCCGCAGTCTGGCTTTGCAATCTTGAATGCAGACGACGAGCGAGTTCGTGAGATGCGGAAATTCACTCAAGCACAGGTGCTGACATATGGCGTGCATGAAGGCGCAGACATTCGAATTACGAAATGTGAGATGGACGAGATGGCTCGTGCATCAGTGAGTGCAACGACGCCATGGGGCAGTGTGTCGTGGGCAATGTCGGTGCCCGGTGCTCATATGGCATTGAACGCTGCAGCAGCGATTGCAGTTGCAGGGGCTTGCGAGGTCGACATTTATCAAGCGGCGACAGCATTGGAGCAGAGTTCACTTTCACCGATGCGCATGCAGGTCATCACAACCGATGATGGAATGACAATTATCAATGATGCATACAACGCAAACCCAGCTTCAATGCGCGCCGCTCTTGACACATTGGTAGGAATAAAAGCTTCGCGCCACGTAGTGATTGCTGGTCAAATGGCTGAGTTGGCAGATTCTGCTGCAGAACACAGAGCAATTGTTGAATACGCGCGAAGCAAATCAATCGAATTCATCGCATGTGAAACTGAAAACTATGCAACGTCACCGCATTCAATTGATGATGCTGTGAGACGGGTGCGTGATGGTGGAACTGACGTTGCAGTGCTGGTAAAAGGCTCGCGAGTTGCTGCACTCGAGCGAGTCGTGCAATTACTTACTAGTTAAATAATTGTTCTTGGTATCAAGGGCCGAAACGTTGCACCACCAGGCCAAGAACAATGCCCATGCTGCGCCAAATAGCAACAGCCATCGCGCGCCGTATTGATCAACGATTGGACCAAACAACATGTTGCCAAGTGGAACGGTGCCACCAAAGGACATAAACCACAGCGACATCACACGTCCACGCATTTCTGGTTTCAATCTGCTTTGCACCACGATGGACATTGCTGTGGTGGTGAAGAAGTACGCGAATCCAAGAATGAATCCGAAGATGAATGCCGGTACTGCAGAGCGAGAGATAGCAAAGAACACCATGCTCACTGAAAAACCAACGAACCCGTATTGCACAAGTTTTCGTTGATCTCGATGCGAGAACTTGGTGCCAATTGCCAGGCCACCAAGTGCAGCACCAAGACCCCAAGTTGCATACAGCCACTTATACACGGAGCCATCTTCTGCAATACCAAAGTTGACATGGGCAACTGCGGGAAAGAGTCCTACATAAGGAAGGGAAAACAACGAAAAGGTGGCGAGTGTGAGCAACAAGCGACTGACGCCAGAAATTTGGCGCGCAAGAGATATGCCGCTGGTAAATCTTCGCCACCCTTGTGTCGTGTCTGGTGTAAACGTGGGAATGTTCACCGCCATTAATGCAAAGATCACGAAGAGATACGTTGCCGCGTTCATAAAGAAGAATCCAGCTGTGGTGACGCCAACTTGAGAGAGCACCGCAACAATGATTGGGCCAACAACGCGTGATCCGTTAATGACCACACTGTTCAGCGATAACGCTCCCGGCAAATCCACTGGCCGAACGAGCGAAGGCAACATGGCCGACCATGCGGGAGCGTTCAACGCATTGCCAACGCCTACTCCGAGCGCTGCAAGAAAGATATAGATAAAGCGCGGATCGCCCAGCGCAAGAGCGGCAAGGGCAATGGAGAAAGTGAGTTGTGTGATTTGCATTGAAATGAGCCATCGGCGTCGATCAAATTTGTCGGCAAGAACACCTGCAAATATGGACAAAAAGAGCAGTGGCCCAAGCTGGGCAAAAATCATGATGCCAACGAGTGAGGCCTTGCCAGTGCGGTGGTACACGTAGGCGGGGAGCACCACGTTCTGCATCCAGGTGCCGATGTTTGAGGCGAATGATCCAGACCACACCATTCGAAAGTCACGTGATGCGAGGGCGGCTTGAACTGAACCTGGCTTATGCGGGTTCGGCGAGTCGTGGTCGAGAGTAAAGTCGGACATGTGAGCAACGAACACGCTACAACTCAATCAACTTCAGACTCATTACTGAGTGAAAAGTCACAGGCACCGTTCTGTGCATCACCACGAGGCGTGTTTAGTGAGTGCCCACATTGTGGATCGAACCTGTACCCAGAGCACGCACACTTTCGTTGTGCGTCATGTGGCTGGCGCGATTCGTGTTGTGACTAATTCAATGCAGTTATTGGGTCAACAAAAGCAAGATTGAGTTCGCGTGCCACAACATCGTTAGTGACGTGACCGTGTGCAGTTTTTAAACCATGACGGAGGGCTTCACTTTGTTCAACTGCACCACGTGCGCCTAGTCGCGCTACTTCAAGTTGGTATGGCAACGTTGCATTTGTGAGTGAATAGGTGCTGGTGTAGGGCACAGCACCAGGCATGTTGCCAACGGCGTAATGCACTACTCCGTGTTGCATGTAAATAGGGTCGGTGTGTGTGGTCTCGTGAGTAGTTGCAATGCAACCACCTTGATCAACGGCAACGTCAACAATGACTGATCCGGGTTTCATTGAACGCACCATGTCTTCACTCACCACAATTGGTGCTCGTGCGCCAGCTACCAACACTGCGCCAACAACTAAGTCGGCATCAACAAGAGCGCGCTCAATAGATCCGCGGTTTGACGCAAGTGTTGTAGTTCGACCAACACAGATTTGATCGAGATAACGAAGTCGATCAAGGTTCTTATCCAAGATGGTGACGTTGGCAAGCATTCCAGCGGCGATCCATGCTGCGTTGTAACCAACATTGCCAGCGCCGATGACGACAACGTTTGCAGGACGAACGCCTGGCGCTCCGCCCATGAGTACGCCTCGTCCACCTTGAGGGCGTTCAAGAAATCGTGCGCCAGCCTGAGTGGCGAATCGTCCGGCAATTTCGCTCATCGGTGCAAGTAGTGGCAACGATCCGTCAGCGGCTTGCACGGTTTCATAGGCGATTGCGGTGGTGCCTGAAGCTATGAGTGCTGCCGCAACTTTTGGATATGCAGACAGGTGTAAATACGTAAACAGCGTGAGGTCGCTTCGCAGAAAACCAAATTCCTCTTCCTTTGGCTCCTTTACTTTGAGCACCATCTCTTGCGACCATGCGTCGGCGGCGGTGTTCACGATGGTTGCTCCAGCGGCCACGAATTCTGCATCCGTTATTGAGGCTGCCTCTCCGGCGCCGGTCTCTACAAAGACATCAATTCCCAATCGCTCAAACTCACGAACGCCATCTGGCGTGAGCGAAACCCGACCTTCCATGGTCTTGATTTCTTTAGGAACTCCAACTGTCTTTACCCCACGAGCAACGCTGCTTGTAGCCATACCCCATGTCTACTTCACTGGATAGTCTTGTGCCATGAAATCCTTTAATAACTTCATCAATGGCAAAGAAGTACCGGCTCGCGACGGGCGTACCACCCCTGTTATCGACCCAGTAACAGGTGAGCAATATGCAACTGCAGCATTGTCTGGACCAAATGACGTTGATGATGCGATGAAGGCAGCAGCCGTTGCTGCAGAGTCGTGGAAGAACACCACACCAGCCGTTCGTCAAAAAGCGATCAATGACATTGCTGATGTGATGGAAAAGCACATGACCGAATTGATTGAAGCAGAAATTGAAAATACAGGTAAGCCTCGAGCAATCACATATAACGAAGAAGTTCCACCAATGATGGACCAGATTCGATTCTTTGCTGGTGCTGCTCGAATGCTCGAAGGTAAAAGCGCGGGCGAATACGTACCGAACTTCACTTCATATATACGTCGCGAACCGATCGGTGTGTGTGCACAGGTTGCGCCATGGAACTATCCGCTCATGATGGGCGTTTGGAAGTTCATTCCGGCAATCGCTGCAGGTAACACCACAGTGTTGAAGCCGAGCGACACCACGCCAGCTTCAACTGCATTGATTGCAAAAATTATTGGCGACATTTTGCCTCCAGGTGTTTTCAACGTGGTGTGCGGAGACCGCGATACCGGTCGCGCAATGGTCGATCACGACATTCCTGGAATGGTTTCGGTAACTGGTTCTGTTCGCGCAGGTATGGAAGTTGCAGCTGGTGCATCAAAGTCGCTGAAGCGATTGCATCTTGAACTCGGTGGCAAAGCCCCAGTAATCATTTTTGACGACGCCGACTTGGAACTTGCTGCAGAGACCATTGCCATGACCGGTTACTTCAACGGCGGCCAGGACTGCACAGCAGCAACACGCGTCATTGCCGGCCCAAAGGTGTACAACGACTTCGTTACGCTGCTCACCGAAGCCGCGAAGAAGACGAAAACAGGTCGACCAGATGAAGATGTTCTCTATGGTCCATTGAACAACGAAGTGCACCTCAGCAAAGTTGCAGGGTTCCTTGACCGCGTGCCAAAGCACGGCAAGGTCACAACCGGTGGCTCACAAATTGGCGGCAAGGGTTACTTCTTTGAGCCAACTGTGGTCTCCGACCTTTTGCAAAGCGATGAGATGATCCAGAATGAGATCTTCGGGCCAGTCATTACTGTTCAAAAGTTCAGCGATGAAGCAGAGGCCTTGAAGTGGGCGAACGGTGTTGATTTCGCGCTTGCCTCTTCGGTATGGACTCGCGACCTCGGTCGAGCCATGCGCATGACGAAGAATCTTGACTTTGGTTGCGTGTGGGTGAACACCCACATTCCAATGGTTGCCGAAATGCCACACGGCGGATACAAGAAATCTGGCTACGGAAAAGACCTATCGATGTATGCACTAGATGACTACACGCGCATTAAGCACGTGATGATCAACCTCAACAGTTAGTCTTTGCACTAATGGGGGAATCACCTAGCAACGTCATCGTTCTTGACCATGTTTCGAAGCGCTACGGCGACTTTGTTGCGGTGCATGATGCCAATTTCTCTATTGCTACTGGCGAATTTTTCGCCATGCTCGGACCATCTGGTTGCGGCAAGACCACCACATTAAAAATGATCGCTGGGTTCGAACAGCCAACTGCTGGTCGAGTCATGTTGGATGGAGTCGACGTTTCGGACGTTCCGCCATACAAGCGCAATGTCAACACAGTGTTTCAGCAATACGCATTGTTTCCACATATGACGGTGTTCGACAATGTTGCTTTTGGCCCTCGTTCAAAAAAAGTAGACGAATCAAAGATCAAAGCAAGCGTTATGGAGATGCTTGAAATTGTTCGCTTGAGCGATTTTGCACAACGCAAACCATCTCAGCTTTCTGGTGGTCAGCAACAACGTGTTGCACTGGCTCGCGCATTGGTCAATTATCCAAGTGCATTGCTGTTAGACGAACCCCTGGCTGCTCTCGACCTGAAATTACGCGAGGCGATGCAAATTGAGTTGAAGCGAATTCAGCGCGAGGTGGGCATCAGCTTTATTTTCGTAACACACGACCAGGGTGAAGCACTCACCATGAGTGATCGTATTGCGGTCATGAGTCAGGGTCACGTTGAGCAAATTGGAACTCCGCAAGATATTTATCGCTCGCCAGCTTCATTGTTTGTTGCCGGATTTATTGGCTCGGCAAATCTTCTTCCTGGAACGATTCAGAGTCATGACGGTGCAGACGCCGTGGTTGCACTGAAGGCAGGATCAACTATTCGTGTTGCGGGTCAGGCTGGCGTACACGCAATTGGCGCTCACGTTTCAGTCATGCTTCGCCCGGAGCGACTGCGACCTTCCGAGCAAGTTGATTCGCAGGGTCAGAGTCTGCAGGGCACATTGACCGACCTGGTTTTCCAGGGTGCTACTGCACGAATGATTGTTCATCTGGTCGATGGAACTGAATTGACCTGTTTGGCCGATTCCTCAGCCCGCATGCCGCAAATAGCGGTGGGTGCAACGATGAACGTGTCGTGGGACGCAGATGGTGGGTACATCTTGGCTGGATGGCCAGAAAAAGCCGGTTCCAATACCACTGACATCGATCACATTGAGTCAACGCTCTAACATTAATTAGCACTTCAACATAGGGGGAATGTACATGTCGTCATCAACACCAAAGAATCAAATGACCCGTCGTCAGTTCTTGGCTCGTTCGGGTGCTTTGGGTGCACTTGGCCTCTCGCTTCCAGCATTTCTTGCTGCTTGTGGCGGAAGTGATTCATCCAGTAGCGGTGGTTCCGAATCATTGTTCTTTGATAACTGGCCGTTGTATGTAGACCCAACAGCCGATGGTCTTACGGGAACAGTTGATCGTTTCATGGCTGCAACTGGTGTATCAATGACCTACGGCGAGGGCTACAACGACAACGACGAATACTTTGCGAAGATTCAACCGTTGTTGGGTGCAGGCAAGTCAATTGAAGCCGACATCATTGCGCCAACATTTTGGATGGCTGGTCGCCTAATCAATTTGGGTTGGACCGAGAAACTTCCTAAAGAACTTATTCCGAATTTTTCAAACATTGAAGATGAATATGTCAAACCATTATGGGATCCAACGGGCGAGTACTCCATGCCATGGCAAGGTGGTGTTGCAGGAATTGCGTACAACATTGATGTAACCGGTCGCGAGATCAAGAGTGTTGCAGATCTGTTTGATCCTGAGTTCAAGGGCAAGATCGGAATGCTCACCGAAATGCGCGACACCATCGGACTTATTTGCATGAGTCTCGGAATTGACATTTCAACGATCACGTCATTTGAAGATGCCGCTCCTGCATTCGAAAAACTTGCTCAAGCAAAAGCCGATGGCCAAATCCGCGCATTCACCGGCAACGACTACGCGGATGACTTAGTGAGCGGAAACTTCGCAGCGTGCGTCGGTTGGTCTGGTGACGTGTTGCAACTTGGTAAAGACAGTCCAAATGTTCGCTTCGTTATTCCTGAAGAAGGTGGAACTCGCTGGTGTGACACCATGATCTTGCCGAAGGGCGTTAAAAACGGTGCAGCAGCAGCCAAGTGGATGGACTTCTGTTACGACCCAGTGCAGGCAGCACAGATAACACGATATGTGGGTTATATGTCGCCAGTGAAGGGTGTTCGTGACGAACTTGCCAAGCTCGACCCAGAGCTTGCAGAGAACCCGTTGGTGTTCCCAGACGATGCTGCAAATGCTCGACTCCGTTCATTCGCAACATTGTCGGAAGATGTTGAAGCGAAATTCGGTGAGGAATTCTCGGCAATTACCGGCGCGTAAGCACCGATTGAAAAGCTGATTAACTCATGACCGAAACGGTCGTCCGCCAAAACCGAATCGCGCGCAATGCCGATCGAGTTGGGATGGCCGCGATGATCGTTGCATCCGTATGTCTCGTGGCGCTTGGCGCTCACTGGGTGAGCGGACCGATGGTTTCTGTCGTTGTCCTTGTGTTGCTGTTAGTTCTTGGAGGTGTTCTGGGGCTTGCGGTTACCGGTGGCCCAGAGGCGCGACGATTGCTTGCTCCATATGGCCTGTTGAAGCCGGGAATGCTGTGGCTTGCACTGTTCTTTCTGGCCCCAGTTTGGTCGTTGCTGCGTATTTCGCTGTCCACAAAAGAGAGTCGGTTCTCGGTTCAATACAACTTCAGTTGGGCGTTTCAAAATTACGCCACAGCGTTTCGCGATTTCGGAAAACAGTTTGAGCATGCGTTTGTGTATGCAGCAATTGCGACTGTTCTGACCATTTTGATTGGCTATCCACTTGCCTATGTGATTGCGTTTCGAGGTGGAAAATACAAAAACATTTTGCTAGGGCTGGTGGTCATTCCATTCTTTACGAGTTACCTCATTCGCACTATTGCATGGTCCACGATCCTGGCCGACAGGGGTTTCGTGGTTCGCGCAATGAATGCTGTGGGCATAGGAAATGTATTTGAGTGGCTGCACATCATGGACAATGGCAAGTTACTGAATACACCTGCTGCGGTTATTGGTGGACTTACCTACAACTTCTTGCCGTTTATGTTGCTTCCTATCTATGTGAGTCTTGAGAAAATCGACACCAACTTGGTGAATGCAGCAGGAGATTTGTATTCCAGTGCGTCGCGCGCATTTCGCAAAGTGGTGTTTCCATTGTCGATACCAGGCGTTTTCGCAGGAACACTGTTGACATTTATCCCTGCAGCAGGCGACTTCGTCAACGCACAGTTTTTGGGTAATCCGAATACCACCATGATTGGTAATTCGATTCAGGATCAATTCTTAAAGCAGAACAACTATCCGGTTGCTTCAGCAATGGCTGCAGTGCTGATGGTCAGCATTGCGACTTTAGTGTTGCTGTACACGCGAATATTTGGAACCGAGGATTTGGCATGATGCGAAAGCGCACCAAATACGGTAAGTATGCGTTGAATGTGTTCGCCGGACTCGGTCTGGTGTATCTCTTTGCTCCAATCTTTTTCATTGTTGCCTTTAGCTTCAATAAACCAAAAGGTAATTTCAATATTGCTTGGCAGTCATTTACTTTTGACAACTGGCTACACCCATTCGCAGAGCAATCACTCACGCGCGCATTGTGGAAGAGCCTCGAAATTGCAGCGATTTCAACGTTGATCTCCACCATTTTGGGCTCGCTTATCGCGGTTGCGCTGTCGCGATACAAATTCCGTGGTAGCGAAGGAATCAATTTGTTTTTGGTGCTTCCACTTACGACACCAGAAATTGTGCTGGGTTCTTCACTCGCAACACTGTTCCTCGGTCAGAACTTCATCGACTTTGGCATGACGACCATCATTATTGCTCACATTATGTTTCAGGTCAGTTTCGTAGCGCTCACTGTGCGCGCAAGAATTCGCGGATTCGATTGGACTCTTGAGCAAGCTGCTCAAGACCTCGGCGCAACCCCTTTGCGCACATTTATGAAGGTCACGTTCCCATTGATTTTGCCTGGAATTCTGGCGGCATCGCTTCTGGCCTTTGCTCTGTCAATCGATGACTTCATCATCACCTTCTTTAATTCGGGGCCTGTGCAAACCTTCCCGCTGCAGATCTATGGCGCCTCACGCGTTCGAATTCCGCCACAGATCAACGTGTTGGCATCCATGATTCTGTTTTTCAGTGTCGCCATTTTGATGACTGGAACAATTGCTGGAATGCGGAAGTCTGCTGAGAAGCAGGCAACCGCTAAGAAGTTCACATTGCTTCATCGCAAATAATGTCACAGTCTCACTACGAGGTCCTTGGCGTCTTGCCATCTGCATCCCAGGATGAAATTCGTGTTGCGTATCGAATGCGAGCACGCGAGGTTCATCCGGATACTGCCACCGGAATGCGAAGCGACTCGTCAATCCAAATGGCGCGCGTTGCAGAGGCCTGGCGCGTACTTTCAGATGCGAAATTGCGAAAGGCGTATGACAGCGAGCGCACTGGACGGCCAGCAGAACCGTTGCGGGTTGCGCAAGAACGCGTTGCGCATGTGTCTGTCGCACGGGGAGTGTTTCCGTGGCGCATGATTAGCTTGATTGTCGTAGGGGTCATCGGGCTAGTGCTGGTGCTCAACCTGCTCTCTGGCCCGGCTGTTCCGGTTGGGCCAGACGGACTTTTGCAAGCGGGTTCGTGTATCGAAGTGAATGCGAATCAGCTCGCGGTCGAGGTGGATTGCAGTGGCAAGCACAGTGGCGTGGTGAGGTCATTGGTGGGGTTTGACATGACATGCCCGAGCGACACTCAGCCAATCCGCGATCGACAAGGAATGGGCATCGCGTGTGTTGTTACTGGCTAGTGCAACAGAGAACTAGTCTTTAGACGTGTCCAAGCAGTGTGAGCGTCCTAGTTGCAGAGAGCTAGCAATTGCTGCATATTTCCTAGATTCGTCTGAATTGTTGATGACGCTGGAAAACTATGTGCCAGTAGATGGCATGCAAGTAAATGGCCTTTGTCGCCGACACGCTGATGCGCTTGTTGTTCCGCGTGGTTGGCGAATTGAAGACAAGCGTGAGAATGTTCCGCGCTTATTTCCCGTAACTCCACCAACGGAAAAACCAAAGGCGAAGAAAGCCGATCCAAAGAAGAGTCGCGTGAAGCCGCCGCGACCAAGCATTTTTGATGAGTTGAAGAGCGACAAAAAGGTTGAAGAAGTTGTTGCACCAATGGTTGAAGTAGTTGAAGTTGAGTTGGAAGAAACGAAAGCGATTCCATGGAGTCCACAGTTTGATCAAACTGATGACTTGGGCGGCGTGCTTCGTCCTAAAGGCCGCTTGCTGAGCCGAGCATTCAACTTTGACGACACTCAGTCTTCGCCTCGCCCGCAGGCGGACAACACTTTCACGGACGGAATTCAGCGCGAGCCATTTGACGAAAACGACATTCCGTAATGGCTTTGAAGGTGAGGGCCTCGCTGGAGACCCTGGTCAATCGGAATTCTGCGCATGCGATTCTTCGTGACTTAGCGCAATATCCGAAGTGGTTAGACATTGTTCACGCCGCAGTGAAAGAAGAAGGATCAGATAACACGTGGACGATAGAGCTGCGCGGAAAAGTTGGCCCATTTGCGCGTTCGAAACGCTTGCGAATGATGCGAACCAACGATGATGCAAACTCATCAGTGGTCTTTGAACGATCAGAATTTGATGGTCGAAACCACTCCGAATGGAAACTCACCGTGTTTTTTGCTGGCGGAGGCAACGATGCAGAAGTTTCAGTAGAGATGTTTTACGGAGGATCCATGTTTGGTGGAGGCATTCTTGAGCGAATGCTTGCAGACCAGATTGAGCGCAGCCGCCCGAAACTGGTTTCGCTACTTGGAAATTAGATTGTGTCTTGTAGGGCTGATTTGCAACATCCAAGCAGCCTTCATTCGTGCAGCTTCGTGAAATCCAGCGATATTCACGTTGAATGCATCCTCGGCTTCCCGCTTTGACATCGTCGTTATGGTCTGCAATTCACTGGTCCACGAATAACCGTCGATAGAGGGGGCATCGTCTAACAGGCCAATATGGCAGATGATCTCGGTGATGCCAGATGTTGCCTTCGCCAAGTATTTAGCGAGATGCTCACGTTTCATCTGCCCGGAAACCGCAAACCCAAAAAATTGGTTGGGAATATTGACGTTGTGATCGGTGACAAATGCAGTGAGTAAGCAAAAGAATGACAGTGCTATTTGCTGTGCCCTCCGCGCGACTCCAACATTTTCGAAGTTGCGCTCATGCGGCGTGCGCTTCCAAGGTATGTCGTACTTGACTGCAAGATGAGAAACGGTTCTGCGAATACGTGGGTGGATATGCACGTGGTTATGTCCATTGATGTGGCTGGGTTGAACGCCCTGATCAACCAGCCATTTCACCTGTGCTTCCATTTCTGAGCGAACTTCGCGAATGTGCGAAGGACGAGCAAGAAGCAGGCGAAGGAAAACTGCGCCGTGCGAAAGATGGCGCAACCCAGAAACAAATTTGCTCTTGTTCAATGGTTCAACATCTTGAAATGCAAGGTGAACGCCAATTCCTAAGCCCGGATTTCGGCGTGCAATTTGAAGTCCTAAATCTCGAGATTCCGCATTCACCATGAGGGACGCGTCAGTAACTAATCCTTCGCGGAAAGCGATTTCCACTGCATGACAGATGCTGTCGGAGCGACCAAAGTCGTCGGCAGTGACAACTACGATCGGGGGCAAATTTGGCACCCGTTAATCTTAGGGACACCCCCTGTTAACGCACGCGAATATGACAAGATAATGACAGAAACTCCACAATTTGTGAGTTAAAAAAGTTCTATTCTTCGATTCCTCGACGGTTGGTCAGTCTTACCGGCTGACCTGCTGCCAATTGACCGCATGCAGCGTCGATGTCCGTGCCACGGTTGCGCCTCACAGTCACATTTACTCCGAGGTCTTCAAGTTGCTGGGCAAATGCTCGGACCCCTGCTGCGCTCGTTCCCTTTGTTGGCCAACCCGGAGTTGGATTGAGCGGAATCAAGTTGACGTGTGCTGATGGTGTGAGTTGTCCGCAAAGTTGTGCCAGCTCACGTGCATCGCGAGGTTGGTCGTTAATTCCATCGATCATCGCCCACTCAAAACTGATGCGACGATTTTTGTTATCGAGATAGTCCCGACATGCCTGCATGAGTTCGTTAATGGGGTAGCGCTTGTTAATGGGCACTAGTTCATCGCGCAATACGTCACGGGCTGCGTGTAGAGATACTGCAAGGTTCACCGGCAGCGGGCGCGATGCAAGTTTGCGAATACCGGGAACGATGCCAACGGTAGAAATGGTGAGGTGACGAGCCGACAACCCAATGTCGCCATGAATGCGTTCTACAGCACCCCACACTGCTTCTTCGTTGGCGAGTGGTTCGCCCATGCCCATGAACACCACGTTTGCTAAGCGTTGTTTGCGTTTGGCGCTTTCGCGTGCGGCGTACACCACTTGCTCAACGATCTCGCCGACGCTGAGGTGGCGGGTGAATCCTGCTTGACCAGTTGCGCAAAAACCGCAGGCCATTGCACAGCCAGCTTGCGTACTGACACATACCGTTGCTCGCTCTTTGTAATGCATGAGCACGGTTTCAATAGGGTGACCACCATCTGCAAGCGACCACAGAAACTTGATCGTGTCACCCTTGTCGCTAACACTTGCCGTGGTGAGGTTCAGCGAATTTGGGAAACCATGTGCAAGTTCTTCGCGCACAGTGCCTGGCAATGTGAGAATTTGGGACGGCTCAGCGAACTGTGTGTATAGGCCTTCCCAAACCTGCTTCAAACGAAACGCTGGTTGACCGCTTAAGAGTCCTGCGATGTCTTCACGTGATGCATCGTAAAGACTTGTCATGCACTCAGTTTAGAGGTGTTTTTGTGCCAACTTCTCGTAATCGAGCATGCGAGCACGAAGAACATTGAGACTTGAGGTCCAAAATGCAACATCGGTGACGTCGATGCCGAATGCTTGACCGAGTTCCTCGGCAGTATCCATTCCCGCACGTGACAAGACCGTGTCGTAGTTCTCGCGGAAATGATCTGGGTTTGACTGATACTTCGCATACAAACCCAATCCGAATAGCAATCCGTATGTGTATGGCCAGTTGTAGAAGTGGCTTCCGTAGTAGTGGGGCTTGAGTACCCACATGTGCGGGTGGCGAGTGCTCTGGTCAAGACCATCGCCATACGCGTCGGTCTGTGCTTGCAACATGATTTCGTTGAACTCGCTTACGCCAAGCGTGCGGCGTTGGCGGCGTGCGAACACCTCTGTTTCAAACAGAAAACGACTATGAATGTCGACAACCACTTGCGATGCGCCGATGAGGTTGACATCAAGCAATGCCAAACGCTCGTCGCCTTGCAAGCGCGAAAGCCCATCTTCCATAACCAGCGTTTCGCAGAAGATGCTGGCAGTTTCGGCAAGAGCCATAGGCAAGCGTTTCTGCAATGGCGTGCGCTGAGCAAGTTGTGTGTTGTGATACGCATGACCAAGTTCGTGTGCGGTCACCTGTGCGGAGTCGACGCTTCCGCTCCAGTTCAGCAATACGAGCGATCGATCATCAACGAATGACATGCAGAATGCTCCACCTGTTTTTCCTTCGCGGGGCTCGGCATCCAACCACTGTTCGTTAATTGAGCGGTCAACAAGTTGTGCAAGACGGTCGCTGTAAGTGGAGAATGCATCTTTCACGAGACTGATTCCTTCGTCCCACGAAATTGCGCCAGGTGAAATGTGAAGTGGCGCAAATAGGTTCCACCATGACAAACCGTTGGTGTCTCCGTGTAGTTGAGCTTTCACTCGCATCCAGCGGCGAAAGTCGGGAAGTGAAGCCGAAATTGCTGACTGCATAGCAGTGAACGTTGCAGTGCTTACCAAGTTTGAATACAGCGATGCATCAATTGGTGCTTTCCATTGACGTCGCTTGTTAACAGTGTTCGCTTCACCTTTAATGCTGTTCATTGCTGCGGCGCATGCAACGGCAACAGTTGGCCACGCTTGCATTTCCGCTTCGTAAGCAGCCTTGCGAACCGCAAGGTCGTTGTCGGTTGCAAGTCCGCGCACTGCTGCAATGGGCATCGACTTTGTGCCCGACGGTAGATGCACCTCGACTGATAACTGTGAAGTGATGTCGCTTTGTAGTCGCCCCCAGGCCGAAGAACCAGTGGTGCCAAGTTCGGCGTACAGGCCTTCTTCGGCTTCGCTCATTTGGTGAATTGCTCGGTCTTGCAGGCGGAGCAAAGGTCCGAGGTGCTCGCGCGCCTCGTTGCTGACTTCCTGCAATGCATTGGCATCCAGGCTGGCAACCCAGTCTGCAAGGCGTGCAAGAAGTGGTGAAATTCGTGCGTCAAGGTCTTCCATCTCGCTGAGCAAACCTTGTGCTTGCTCAACACGCGAATCGGTGCTGACTGTTGCGTAGATGTATGAAATGAGGATGTCTTGTTCGTCAACAGTTTTGTTAAATGCCTGGATTACCGCATCGGCGACCACACCATCTTGTGCGTTTGGTGTGCGTGGTTCGACAGCACGGACATTGTGGGTCTCAAACAATGCTTCAAGGCGGGCCACATTCGAGCCAGCGCGTTCCATGGCATCAACAAAGGAACGAGCATTGAACGACTCATGCACGTCAGCAACTGACCAGCGTGGGAGGGGGGTTTCATTTTCAGCAGTAATTGACATGCCGAAAAACTAGTTCACATCACCAACAAACGCACGTTGCTGGTGGGCGACAGTGAAGCCAAGCGACTTGTACATCTGAACCGCGCGTTCATTGTCGGCGTCAACGTGCAGCATGCCGGTAGAGATTCCTGCGCGATGCAGAAACGAGAGGCCTGCAATGGTCAGTGCACGACCAATTCCTTTGCCTCCAAAGCGAGGGTGAACGGCAATCACGTAAATCTCGCCGAGTACGGGTGAGGTTTCGAGGTGCACCTTTGTCCAGCAAAAACCAGCAAGTTCGTCACCCACGTTGTGTAGTAAAAAACCATTCGGGTTAAACCACGGCTCCTGGATGCGTGACTCAAGTGTGGACTGAGTCCACCCACCCTGTTCCAAGTGATCGGCGAACGCGGCATTGTTGACCGCAAGCCAACGCTCGTCGTCGACGCCGCTGCGAAATGGTGTAGTCACAATGTCGGTAACTTCGCGAAGCGGAAGTGCCACTCGCATTTGCAGCATGGTGCGACCCGCATGAAGACCAATTGATTGTGCGAGCGTCGTATGAATTTCGTTGGGCTCAAACACCCACCAATGCACGTGCCCGCCTCCGGCTTCACGGATGACGTTGAGTGCCTCTGACAACAGTTGCGGTCCGATCGAAGCCATTTCGTAGCGATGATGTGGATGCACGATGAGGTCGAGTGCCCACGAGTCATTACCACGCGACACTTGGCAATAGGCAATGAGGTGATCATGCCCTGGCTGTCGCCCCAGCAGTCCTACATATCCAGGCCGACCTCCTTGGCGAAGATCGATCCATAAGTGATCGGAGAGAGGACGTTGCCCATCTGCGCGTTCGACTGCAAGTAACAGTTCGTCAACCTCAGACAAGTCATCAGTTGGCAGACGACGGTTGATGTCGAGGTGTCCCACAACGCTCAGGCTATCGGTGTGACTCGCTAGTGTTCGGAACTATGGCTGCCAAGAAAGCAAGTGTAAAGAAGGCCGCTAAGCCGGCGCCTAAAAAAGCGCCAAAGAAAATCGTGGATCGGTCTGCCGAAATTTTGAAGCGGCTCAAGGTGTTGTATCCCGTGGCAATTTGTGAACTCACTCACGAAAATGCTTTTCAATTACTTGCGGCCACCATTCTTTCCGCGCAATGTACCGACGTGCGAGTGAATATGGTGACTCCTGCACTGTTCGCAGAATTTCCAACGGCCGAGAAATTGGCGCAGGCAAATGTTCAGCGTGTTGAAGAGCTGGTTCGTTCAACGGGTTTCTATCAAACCAAAGCGAAAAATCTCATCGGCATGGCTTCTGCGGTCATGACTCGTTTTGGTGGGGAAGTCCCGCGAGAAGTTGAAGATTTGACCACGTTGCCTGGAGTGGGACGCAAGACCGCGAACGTGCTGAGAAGCGTGGTGTTCGACCTTCCCGGTCTTGCCGTAGATACTCATGTTGGTCGGCTGTCGCGTCGTCTTGGACTAACCATCGAAGAAGACCCGGTAAAGGTTGAGTACGAATTGAATGCGTTGTTCCCACCGCAGGACTGGGGTGGGTTCAGTCTTCGGCTCATTCTGCATGGACGACGCGTATGCGATGCCAAAAAACCAGCATGTCATTCGTGTGAATTCAGCGACATTTGCCCGTCTTCAGAGATGCCTCGTGCACAAATGGCTAAATCTGCGGGGTCTCGCAGCAAAAAGTAGCGGTACAAATTTTGCACCGAATATTCAATTTCGCTAATTTATGATCTCCGCCTAGACGTATGTTTAGAGCGAAGGCGATTTCGGGTCCGCCGCCTGAAGTCGCGTGATACGGGCCCCTTCGGGGGCCCTTGTCATATCTCGGATCAGTTTTATGAGTGCGCCGTCTAGGATTTCGCGGTGGCTCGCGATATTTCAACCAACACAGCAAGTACGCGCGCCGAACTTGCAGCGCTAGCAAGCACACTCGAGCAGTGCAGAGATCGAATTGGAGCTCTTGCAGAAACCCGTGCCATGGCGGTTCGCGACCCGAAAAACGCAGATTCGGGAGATGATTTGCTGACTGCTATTTATGAAGCAGAGCGAGGGCTCAATAACTCCATTCGGTTAGTGCAGCGCGCCGCAAAGCAAGGTCGCTTGTAATGAATATCTATCCAAGCCGTGAAGAGTTTCAAAAACTTGCTTCTACCAACACGGTGATTCCGGTGTGGACAGAGATGCTTGCCGACGTAGAAACACCGGTTGCTGCGTACATGAAACTTGTTGGCGACAAGCCAGGCTTCCTGCTCGAGTCGGTAGACCACGGCGAACGCTGGAGCCGCTATTCATTTGTTGGTCGCGATCCGCTTGCAACATTGACTCTGCGCAATGGACACATCACTGTTGATGGCACAATTCCGCAACACGTGAATACGCAAGATGGAATGTTGGCAGCAATGGAATCGTTGCTCGCCGTATATAAGGCGCCGCTGTTTCCCGAACTGCCACCGTTGCAGGGTGGCTTGATGGGTTTCTTGGGTTATGACGTAGTGCGCGAAGTTGAACAATTGCCAAACGTTCCACGCGACGATCGCAACCTTCCTGACGCGGTGATGTGCATGATTGGGTCGCTGGCTGCATTCGACCATTGGAAGCAACGCGTGTATCTCTTGGAGAGTGTTCCTGTTTTTGAATTGAGTGCTACGCAAATCGATGCTGCTTACGACGAAGCCATTGTGCGCATTCATGGAGCGGTAGCCGACCTCACGAAACCGCTTTCATACTTGCCAGTTGAGCCACCTACAGAAGATGACAAGCAGCAACAGTTTGTTGCGCCAGTCAATGGTTCTGAGTATCAGCGTTCGGTGGAAGCGGCGAAAGAATACATTCGCGCTGGCGACATCTTCCAAGTGGTGTTGTCACAACGGTTTGACATTGAACTTGATGCCGAGCCATTTGACATGTATCGCGTACTGCGTCAAGTGAACCCAAGTCCGTACATGTATTACGTGAAGCATGAAGACTTGACCATTGTGGGTAGTTCGCCAGAACCAATGGTGCAGCTGCAAGGCGGAAGAGTGATTAGCCGTCCAATTGCCGGCACTCGTAAGCGCGGCCGCACAGACGAACACGATCGCAAACTTGCTGCTGAGTTGCGCGAGAACCCAAAGGAAGTTGCCGAGCACGTGATGCTGGTGGATTTGGCGCGCAATGACGTAGGCCGAGTGGCCAAATTTGGTTCCATGAACGTGGATGAGCTGATGACGCTGGAGCGCTATAGCCACGTCATGCACATGACCTCGCAGGTATCGGGAGATATTCGCGAAGGCCTTGGCCCAATTGATGTGCTGCGTGCAACACTTCCAGCAGGAACGGTGAGCGGTGCGCCAAAGGTGCGAGCCATGGAAATCATTGATGAGCTTGAGCCTGTGAAGCGTGGCCCGTATGCGGGCGTGGTTGGCTATGTGGACTTCAGTGGCAACCTCGACACGGCAATCGCAATTCGCACCATGTTTATCGGCGCACACGGTGCGTCATTGCAGGCGGGGGCCGGAATTGTTGCCGACAGCATTCCCGAAGAAGAAGACTTGGAGTGCTTTAACAAGGCAGCCGCACTGTTTGCGGCGGTGCCAGCGGCTCGTCGCATGAGTGCACAACGCAAAGTACAACAGTAAGCACATGGCTACCGAAACTTTTTGGCTGCCGTTGCAGCGCGACGTGATCACCGCGACTGGTGCAGACGCTCGCACCTATTTGCATTCGCAGCTCAGCCAAGACATTGCGAGTATGCGAGTAGGGGAGACGCGACAATCGCTCTTGCTCCAACCAACAGGAAAACTCGATGGCATTATTCGTGTTACATGCGTTGAGGGTGAAACGTTTATTCTTGACGTTGATTCCGGCTGTGGCGATGCTGTGCTTGCTCGCTTGAATCGATTCAAAATCCGCGTCAAGGTTGAATTGTCGCTAGGTCGAGAGCTGTGGACGGCGGTTCGCAATGTTGCGTCTCCGATTTCTGGTTCAATTCCTGCTTGGCGTTGCGATGGGACAGCAGTTGATCTGCGCAGTGAGAGCCACGACGCAGAACTGCTGCAAGGTTCGCTCGAGGATTATGAAGAAGCGCGAATCATTGCTGCTTGGCCGACGATGAATGTGGATGTCACTGAGTCATCCATTCCCGCAGAGACGGGAATCACTGAAATTGCTGTGAGTTTCACCAAGGGCTGTTATCCGGGACAGGAATTAGTGGAACGCATGGACTCACGTGGGTCAATTGCGCCACGTCAATTGCGGTACGTAGTCGTGAGCAATAGTTCGGTGGTAGGTCAGGAAATTGAGCACGAGGGCCGCTTAGGCATCGTTACATCAATACGTGGAGCTCATGCCCTTGTGGCGTTTAAGCGGGCATGACTGGAATTGAAATAGGCATCGTTCTATAATTTGCTCATAGCCCGACTTGTGGAGCCACTTTGTGGTGCAGCAAGCGATCATCGGGGAAATTCACCCACATGATTGAGCAAAGGTACACATTTATTTATGTTGTTAGCTGCGGGAAGTAATCGTTCAAATTTTGCCGACATCACCGTTCCCGAATGGGGATGGCCAGTGCTTATCGGCACCATCAGCGTGTTGCTGTTGGTGGACATCTTGGTGTTCCATCGCCGTGCGCATGTCATCAAGCTGAAGGAAGCGCTAATTGAATCCATCGTGTGGATCAGCTTCGGTGTGGCGTTCATGTTTGTGGTGTGGTGGATGTTTCGCGGTCAAGCCGACGGGCATCAGGCCGGTATCGAATACATCAGCGGGTATCTCATCGAGAAGAGTCTGAGTATCGACAACGTATTTGTGTGGGCCATGATTTTTGCTCACTTCCAAGTGCCACGTCAGTACCAACACCGCGTGTTGTTCTGGGGAATCTTTGGCGCCCTCGTGATGCGTCTCATCTTTATCTTCCTTGGCGTCGCCATCATTGAACGCTTTGACTACATCTTGATCGGGTTCGGCGCATTCCTTATCTACACCGGTTATGGCGTGTTGCGTCACGGCGATGAAGACTCGAACCCATCCGACACGAAGACGATGAAGTTGTTCCACAAGTTCGTACCGACCACTAATGAGCTTGATGGTCAGAAGCTATTCACCCGCGTCAATGGCAAGCGTTTTGCGACACCACTTCTCGCGGTATTGGTGATTATCGAGATATCCGACCTCATCTTTGCGGTTGACTCGGTGCCTGCCGTGCTGGCTGTGAGTCACGAACAATTCATCGTGTTCGGTGCCAATGCGTTTGCCATCATGGGGCTGCGCGCGTTGTACTTCCTGTTCGCTGACATTAAGGATCGATTCCGTTACCTGAAGCCAGCGATCTCTGTATTGCTCATGTATGTAGGTGCCAAGATGCTGGTTGCGCACTGGTACCACGTGCCAACGCTGTTCTCACTTGGGTTCATCCTCACGGTCATGACAGTGGCGATAGTGGCTTCTGTAATTCACGACCGCAAGCACTATTCTCCACAGGGTGGCAATAGCTGACGAAGACATTGAACGACTCCGGGACACGGTGTCGTTGGTTGATGTTGTTCAGTCGTACCTTCCGTTACGCAGAGTAGGACGCAACTGGGTTGGGCTATGCCCGTTTCATGCCGAAAAATCCGGCTCATTCAATGTGCGCGAAGAGACAAAGCGGTATCGCTGTTTTGGTTGTGGCGCTGCAGGCGACGTATTTAAGTTTGTGCAAGAAATTGAACACCTCGATTTTGTGGGTGCAATTGAACACCTAGCCAACAAAGCTGGGATTCAGCTGAACTACACCACCGGTGGTCAAAGTAAGGACCGCCAGCGGCGCAAGCAACTTGTTGAAGTAATGAACAAAGCAGTGGAGTGGTACCACGACCGACTGTTGAATGCCCCTGATGCGCGAGCGGCTCGCGACTATTTGCGCGATCGCGGATTGTCGGGCGATGTTGCTCGCCAATTCAAGATCGGTTGGGCGCCAGACGATTGGGATGCCATGAGCAAAGACATCGGTGTGCCAATTGATCTGTTGCAAGAAGTTGGACTTGCGTTCATCAACAAGCGTGGCCGTCCACAAGATTCGTTTCGTGCGCGAGTGTTGTTTCCTATTTTCACCGACGCTGGTGATGCAGTTGCATTTGGTGGTCGCATTCTTCCGGGAAGCACCGACCCAGCAAAATACAAGAACTCTTCAGAGACCACTATTTATGCAAAGTCAAAAACCTTGTATGGATTGAATTGGGCGAAGCAAGACATTGTCACCGCCGATGAAGTGATTGTGTGCGAGGGCTATACCGATGTGATTGGGTTCCATCGTTCGGGAATCACGCGTGCGGTTGCAACCTGCGGTACTGCACTAACCGAAGAACACGTTCGCCTGCTGAAGCGATTTGCCAACAAGGTGGTGCTCGCATTCGATGCCGACAACGCAGGGCAGGGTGCTGCTGAACGTTTTTATGAATGGGAGAGTCGTTACAAAGTGCAGGTGAGTGTTGCCAAGTTTCCTGATGGAAAGGATCCAGGAGATCTTGCATCGAGTGACCCAGAAGCATTGGCAACCGCAATCAAAAATGCACAACCGTTTCTCGGCTTTCGCTTGCAGCGCGTACTCAGTGCGGGATCCATTGCAACACCCGAAGCTCGTTCACGTACTGCTGAGCAAGCAATGGCGGTCATCAATGAGCATCCCGACATGAATGTGCGCAAAATTTATGCCGGAGAAGTTGCAAGTCACGTAGGTATAGCAGCAGCAGATTTGGTGAAGATCGCAGAGCGCGGCTCACGTCGGCCAGAGGTGCGCGCTGCTGTTCCATCGCAATCTGGCCACAAGCGCGAAAGTGCCGAATTTGTGGTGTTGGCGCTCATGATTCAAGACTGGAACTCCATTGCATTATGGATGAACGAAGCACTTTTTGCTGATGATGTGTACCGCAGGGCGTTTCTTGCACTGATTGCCACCGAGGGCGAACTCAACGCGGCCTTGGAGGCGGCAGACCCAGAAGCCCGCGAGGCATTGGAACGAGCAGCGGTGGCTGACGTAGAGTCGCAACCAGATGCTGAAGCATTCAACCTCATTTCTGCGGCGGTACGTCGAGAACTATCGCATCGTGTTAAGAACGTTGATCCTGAACAAATTCGGATTGACCGGGAGGCTCGATTATTGCTTGAGCAAATGGAGAATCCTGCAACGTCGCACGATGCAGCCGAGCAATTGTTGGGTTGGCTAAAAATGTGCATGGGTGAACACTCGTGAGAAGTTCAATTTCAAATGATTCTGGTCCAGATGCAGTCAGGATGTATCTCAATGAAATTGGGCAAGTGGATTTGCTCACGGCAGAGGATGAGCGTCGTCTTGGAAAACTGATTAAGGACGGAATCGCCGCACAAGTTGCACTCGATGCAAGTGGCGGAAACCTCGGTTTACGCGAGCGCCGTGCGTTACAACGTGAAATCAAGGAGGGCGAGAAGGCCAAAGAGCACATGGTGCGCGCCAACCTTCGTCTTGTTGTATCTATCGCCCGTCGATACGACCGAAAAGAATTGCAACTTGCCGACTTAATTCAAGAAGGCAACATCGGTTTAATGCACGCAGCCGACAAATATGACTTTGAAAAAGGTTTCAAATTTTCGACGTATGCAACGTGGTGGATCCGTCAGGCAATGACTCGTGCAATGGCCGACCAGGGTCGCAATATTCGTATTCCTGGACACATGATGGAAGTCGTCAATCGCGTGCATCGAGTGGAGCGCGA